>CAMHIM010000145.1 GCA_946185225.1 uncultured Prevotellaceae bacterium | reverse complement strand
GTCACCCAGTACATCTGTCCCATCGGGGGATAAGACCCTCCTTTGGCAAAGCGTACCTTCCGGAGCAACGCCCCGCTGATGGTCGCCTTCTCGGTAATGATGGGGTCGAGCACGCTATAGACATCGCGCTCCTCGTCCTTGCCGATGATGCAGATATTGTGTCCGTTGAAATGCATACGGTATTCTGGCGGATAATAAGGCAGGTCGTAGATGCCCACCACACAGGCCACAGGTATCTTCTGCCCCAGCAGCACCTTGTCGAGCTTCTTCATGGCTTTTTCCTCGCTCAGAAAACGGAGCGTCTTTGTCTTGATGCCATACAGTTTCATGATGCGCTTGAACAACGAACCCGGCAGTGTGCGGAAAGCCGTCACCGGCATGCCTTGCATCTTAATAAAAGGTATGTGGGCAAAGAACAGTCCGCTGGCCAGTCCGAAGGCCATGGGTTCCGACAGTTCTATGCCGTAGAACCTCAACATCGTGGAGATGACACCGTTCTCGCAATGCGATGCGGAACGATGCTCCAAATCGAGTTCAAACCCGTGGAACTCTTCTGGTTCGTACAACTCCATGCGACTGCGCTCCTCGTTGTCCTTATCATCTTCCAAGGCCACGTCGAGCGCATCGTTCTTTGGTTCCCATCCATCGCTCCACACTTTCTGGTACTTGCCCTCGCTGTCCAAAGCATAGTTCTGGTCGCGCACAAGACCACGGTTGAAATATTTTAAATCCTGTGGTACTTCTTCAACTTTCATTTGTTATATGTCAATACAATAATATAAACGCTATTTCATCTGCTGCAGCTGTGAAAACAGCACATCGGCCGTCAGTAGTTCGCTGCACGTCATCAGACTCCCGGCCAGCACTCCCAGCATGCCATGCAGCGTAACGCACTGGCCGGCCAGCAGCAGGTTGGGAATGTTTGTCTTGGGCGAGATGCCACCCGCCCCAACGAGGTTTATATCCTTCGCCGTTCCGTACATGGCACCTTCGGGGACGCCCGTATAATCTCTCCATGTCAGGGGCGTGGAGGTGTAGTATTCTTCAATATCTTCGCGAATTCCCGGCATCTCCTGTTCCAAAGCGTCTATCAGACGCTCGGCTTTCCTGCGCTTGAACTGCTTGTAGCTATCGCCGCGCTGTCCAATGCTGGTTCCTGCCCACTGTTCCGTCTCACGGTAATCCATATAGGTCAGCACCTCGGCCGTCTCGGCATACTCAGGATGCTCCTTGTGGCAGAAATGCATATACAGCATGAACTTGGGCCACGCCGAGTCATCATACTTCTGACAACCCCACACCGTGTCGCCGCGATAATAGAAGATGTTATGGTTCAGATACTTCACCTTGTTCTTACGGAACTTCAGATACAGCGTAAAGGCTGAGGTGGTGTTCCTGGCATGCTCCAGTCGGCGGCGGTAAGCCGGGCGAAGCAAATGGCTGTCAACAAGTCCCACGGTATTGGCGGGATGAATGGCACTGACCACAACATCCGCCGGGAAGCACTCCCCGTCCGAGGTAATGACAGCCGTGGCACCGGTGCTATTACACTCAATCCGCTCAACCTTCCGCCGGGTGAGCACCCTGCCGCCATAGTTCCTGATGACACCGACCATAGCGTCGGTCAGCGTGCTGCTGCCCCCGACAATGCGGAAGCTGCTCTGGTTGTAGAAATCGGCTATAAGTGCATGGGCATAGAACGGCGTGACGTCCTTTTCACCGGCATAAAGCGGACTGATTCCCGCAAGCACCTGCCGCAACATGGGGTCGCTCACCACACTGTCGATAACCTCGCCGACGCTTACCATTTGGTATTTGGCGAAGGTCGCGATGTCAGCATCTTTATTGAGCGTGTGCATCGGTGACGATGCAGCCACTTGGTCTATCAAATCGCAGTAGCGCAACAGTTCGTCGCGGTTCTTCGGAAAACGGCGGGCCAGCGAATCTACGAATTTCTCCCTGCCGTTGGCTAGCCTGTATTGTTCTCCGCAAAACGAAATGACGTCATATCCCGTAGGGTCCATCCTTTCCAGACTGACATCATCGGCCACACCCAGATAGTGCAAAATCGTATGGAGCACCTGACCGCGGTCGGCACTCCCGATATAATGCATGCCCGTGTCGAAGACCGCATCGCCGCGACGGAAACACTGCAGACAACCTCCCGCCTGCTGCCCTTGTTCCAGAACAGTCACCTCGTAACCGTTCTTCGCAAGGATGCAGCCGCACGACAGGCCACCCAGTCCACTACCTATGATGACACACTTCTTCATCGTATTTCGTGACATACATCCTGTGCAACCGTTTTGTCATCTCCCGATAGTCGCCCATCTGCGAGGAATCGTCGCGCCGGATACGAGGCATGACTTCCAACGAAAGCTGTCCAGGGTGCAGATGGAATGACGTTTTGGGCAGGACATCACCAAAACCCTTGATGAAAACGGGTACAATGTCAAGTCCTAGTTTCTCTGCCAGATAGAACGCCCCGCGATGGAATCGCAGGATATG
>CAMHIM010000144.1 GCA_946185225.1 uncultured Prevotellaceae bacterium | reverse complement strand
AATGGTCTGTAGGCCCCTGTTTCCGTGGTTTTGAGCCTGTGAAAGCGTTTTGTAGTACACAGAAGTTTCGCGGAAAAGCTGTACCTTTGCACCCGCGATGCACTTCATATCTCAAACCCGGTACAATCCCTCCATCGGTGCAGACGATTATTACTACCGCATCAAGGAGAGCGTCCGTGACCTGACAGGCCGCGTTCACAGCTATGTCCTGCTGAACGTGGGCTTCATGACTCCCCGTCTGAAGCCCGGTCAGGTACGCGACATCGCCGTCTGCCTGAACTGGCTCTCCGAGCATCGCGACGAGCAGGACCTTTTCGGGGATGCGATGTCCCGCTATGACGAGACGGTACGCTCGCGTGCCTGTGAATACTGGCAGCGGATGGTTGACCTGGGTACGGTAGACAGGGCCCAGAAGATTATCGAGGAGTCGCGCCCCAAGGCCGAGCGCCTGGTGGATGTTGACACGATGGAGCACACCGATGCCCGCGAGGTGGGTGCCGAATGGATATGCCTCCAGGCCATCCGCGAGCTGGAGATCGACAGGTTTCTTGAGAAGGAGGGCTGGAGTGAGATACAGATAAACACGGCACTGGCCCAGCTGATAACGAGGACGGTCTATAGCCCCTCGGAACTGAAGTCGCTCGACATCATGCGGGAGAACTCGGCAGTCTGCGAGCTGCTTACCGGCAGTCAGGAGTGGCAGCCGGGCTTCCATGCCACATACGAGGTCGCCCCCGCGCTGTTCGGACTGAAGGACAAGTTGGAGGACCACCTGTGCCGCAGGACGGACAGCCTGTTCAACGTCACCAACCGCATCGCACTGTTTGACCTGACCAATTTCTACTTCGAGGGTCGCAAGGAGGGCAGCAAGAAGGCACGTCATGGTCGCTCGAAGGAGAAGCGCAAGGACTGCAAGCTGCTGGTGCTGGCCCTGTGCATCAACGCGGCAGGCTTCATCCGTTACTCATGCATCCTTGCGGGCAACACTGCCGACCCTGACTCGCTGCCGGCCATGGTGGACACGCTGGCCGCAAGATGCCGCGTCTCCGTCTCGCCGCAGCAGCGCGTGCTCGTCTGCCTCGACGCGGGCATAGCCACGGAGGACAACCTCGTGAAGATAAAGGAGAAGGGCTACGACTATCTCTGCGTGAGCCGCTCGCGGCTGAAGGACTACGAGCTGGAGGCGGATGCCGAGACCGTCAAGGTGCTCGACTCCCGCCGCCAGGAGATCAGCCTGACGCGCGTCCGCCATGAGGAGGGCGGCGACTACTACCTGGAAATCAACTCGCCGGGCAAACAATTGAAGGAGGAGTCCATGAACCGGCTGTTCAAGGAACGCTTTGAAAAGGAACTCGACAAGGCCAGGGAGTCACTGACCAAGAAAGGCGGCAAGAAGACCTACGAGAAGGTCATCGAGCGCGTGGGGCGTGCCATCCAGAAATACCCGTCAATATCCAAATACTACGTCATAGACTACATACGTGACGAGAAGAACCCGAAAAACATGGGCGACATCCAGTGGCGCATCGCCGTGCCTGAGAACGTGGATCGTCTGAGCGGCATCTACTTCCTGCGTACCAACCGAGACAAGCTGGACGAGAAGACGACATGGGACTATTATAATCTGATTCGTGAGATAGAATGCACCAACCGGCAGCTGAAGACCGACCTGAACCTGCGCCCGATATACCACCAGAAGGATGACCGGTCCGATGCGCACCTCTTCATGGGACTGCTTGCCTACTGGATAGTCAACACCATACGCTACCGCATGAAGGTGATAAACGAGAAGAAGGAGATGGAGGCCAACAAGGACAAGAAGCCCGGCGAAAAGCGGAAACACTACCCCACGCCATACTGGACGGAAATCGTCAGGCGCATGTCGACGCAGAAGGCTGTCACCACGGAAGCCGTCAATGCACTGGGAGAGAAAGTACAAGTCAGGCTGTGCAGCACGCCGAAGAAGGAGGCTGCGGACATCTACGAGATGCTGGGATACAAGAAAATGCCTTTCTGGAGAAAAATAAAAGTTTGTAGTACACAGTAAAGTAATCGAGAACGCTGGAACGGCGGTGACAGCAAGGAAAAAGGAAAATCGGAGTCAAAGTTGGGCTAAATCTAAAAGCGTATCAAGCCAAGGCATAATATCATCCTTGAAATTCATACGAATAAAGCGGCCGTTGCTTTTGTTAGAGCATCCAAGATGTTTCTTTGCCTTGTCCGTCAAACTTTCATCAGTAACCTTTTTGTTGCCATCGAGAGTTAGATATACAACGAAAATACCACGTTTGGGAATACCTAGGTCTATAACATAGTCAATGTATCTTTCTATTTGCTCCTCCTGATCAGTCGCTCCCCAGATTTTATTTTCTACAATAATTGCATATGATTTTATTTCTTTAATCAACAAATCTATTCTGTTGTCCTGTTCGTTTGTCAGTACAGGATTCTGAACGGAAATATCAATTGGACAATCTGCTATCGTTCGCAAGCGCTCGATGAAACTCTGTAAAATAGGATACTGACCATTGTGAGAGTATTGCAGCAAGCCGCGCAAAATACGTGAATTTGCGTTCTCATTGGCATGAAGCTCTCTTATGACATTGATTGAATATGGAAGAG
>CAMHIM010000143.1 GCA_946185225.1 uncultured Prevotellaceae bacterium | reverse complement strand
GTGGGAGCCCTCTCTCTTGTTAGTCAGTTGTTTTAAAAACTGTCATTTGTCATCTGTCATTTTTATCAAGGATGCGGAAACGACCGTCTTCCAGCCTTTCTATGTGTCCACGTTTAACCCATTGGTTCAGCATGCCTGATGTTCCTTCTTCATCCTTGCTGTTGGCCAGTCGCATATTGACGGCATCCTGATAAGTGAACACCCTCTCGGCATCAGTCTTGATCTGCTTAAGGAGATTGGCAGGCCCACGATGCGAGGTCTTTACCTGACTTTCAGCATGACGAATCAGGTCTCCAAAGAATTTTAGCTTCAGCCAAAGGTCGTAGTGCAGACTCCAACGACAGAACCCTTCGATGGCCTTTTCCCAATGCAGACCGTTGGCAGCATATAAGATACATGCCTTACGGAATACGGCAACTAAGGCACGGTGTCCCAGATTGTCAAGCACTTCATCGCCCGATTTGACGACGAAATCATCGATTTCTTTCTTCAGTCTGTCAGCCATACGGATGGCTTGTATGCATTTCAACTCTCCGTGTACCTCACGCAGATTGTCGATGAAAGTTTTCAGCGCAGCGTCGTACTTTGCATCATACTTGCCATGCTTGAGAATGGAGGAACCGAGACCTCGGTCGGGAACAGTAGCCAAAGTCAGTCGACTAAGGGGACCGTCTATGGCACTGTTGCGCATATAGTACATCAACTTGTTGAGCGTTGTAGATGCGTTGAAGTTGATGGAAAGCGGTCCTTGATAGGTGACGCTCTGACTACCCACACGCTCCTGTCCAAAGGGATTATCTTCGTCGTCAACCATTTTTAGGTAGGTGAATGGACAGTTTGGACCAGGCTTCCAGCCCTCTACCGCAAACCACTGGTCGAATTCAACCATACGGGTGTAAATGATTCGACCTTGCGAGTCTGACATCAGCTCTGCCAGTCGAGCCTGGGTGATGTTGGGTGCCACACTTCTAATAGATACGTTGGGACGTACAGGCTTGTCCATGTTCTGGTTTATACGGCGGTAATCCTCCTTGTACTTTTCCAGTTTGATGCGGTTTTGCTTATCTTCCTCTTTCTGAGGAGCCTCCAGATGTTTAAGCATGTGCTTAGTAGAACTATCCTTGCCTGTACCAGTTGTCGCTACGGCAATACCAATACAGCGAGGTTCACGTGGTGTTCCGTCGGTGTACTCGAAGCTGGCGTCACAGTACATACCCAGTGGTGGGAACATCAGTTGTGCGCAAGTCTCCTTCGTCTCCTTAGGGGTTGGGCCAATTGCCGTCCTGACAAATCGTGGTATGGCACTCTTCGACAGCCGTGGCGGCTCAGGGCTGCTGTAGATGTCGTCCAGCGATGCCGTATCGCCATAGACTACGGCTGACGACTCCTCGCTGGGGAGTTTCGCTGACTGGCTCTTCTTGGCAGAACTGAGCTTGCGGCTCTGAGCAAACACCCGACGCTGGAACTGCGTCATCTTCTGGCTGTCGTCGGTGTACTTGGTGTAGAAGTCGGTCACCAGCTGCTGACACTCCTTCTCCTGACTATACGCAGGAGCCATTTCCTGCAGGACACCCATGAACTCCCCCTTGGTCATCAGCTGTGTAATGCCTACCGACAGGATGGACTTCACGGCATTGTGACGGCCTCCCTCCTCGTTCAGGTCATTCACAGCCAGCCCAGCCTCCTTCAGACATTCCCTGGCGATGAAGCGAGTACGCTCGTTAGGTGCCACCACCTCCGCTGCAGACTTTTGATCGTCGGCAACGTTAGCAGCCTTGACTGTCTCAGGTTTCCTCAGCGGTCTGCCGTCCACGTCGAGGCCACGCATCAGGAATGCCTCACGGCGCTCCTCAATCTCCTCTTCGCTCAATGGCTGCAGCCAACGCTCGGAACGATAGACTTCATCGCCCGTCATCAGAATGAGTCGTTCTGGTGTAAAACACTGCGGGTCAGGCTCTACGGCAAGGTCGTCACCCAAGTCGCTGCAAAACTGACGTTGGGCTTCCTCGATGGTCATGCCCTTAGGAATCTGAATAAAGATGTGGGCCTTGGGCTTACGGGTTGAGTATTCGATGTAGAGAACACTGCCCTGCCAGTCGCTCATCTCGTCCTCGTTCATAGCCTTGGCACGCTCAATGGCTATTGGAGCCTTTTCAGGGTCATCAATGTCGACGCAGGTTTGAGAGGTAAACGCTATGGGGATGATATCCTCCTGGGCCCGATGGTCGTTTCGGAAGTCCGAATAGTGAGGACAGATGTAGGGCAGACCCCACTTCTTCTCATTCTCGTCGAAGTGCTGGCGTAGCTTCGCGACGGTCTTCTTCGTGTCATCACACGTCAGCATGTTTAAAACTTGCTCAGCCGTTGCCGACCAGGCGTTATTGAGGGATTTGCACTGTTCCGTGACCTTCCCTTCAGAATCCCGCTTTCTGGGATTCGCTGCAAAAATCGGTTTGTTCATATTACTTATCATAATAAAAAATTCTTAAATTGGTACGCGTCCCTACATATAGCGCAAAGACGCGCACCGGGTTTACTCACGTCAGGGGAACAGCGGCAGCTTGATGCCCTGCTGAGCAGCAGCATGCTCAATTTTGTTGTATGCCGTTTTCAGCATTCCGTCGATGTGCCATAGGTCGAGATAGTTGCGGATGCCCCAGTTGATGAAATACAAGATGCATCCGATAACCTCCTGAGCCATCTTTCGGTCAAGACCGCGCAGCATGTCCTCCAGCTGAGTGCGAAGACGTTCATCGACCCATTCGAGCTCTTGGCGTTGCCATTGGCCT
>CAMHIM010000142.1 GCA_946185225.1 uncultured Prevotellaceae bacterium | reverse complement strand
GCTTTTGCATGCCTCAAAGTCGGCTTTTGAGGGCATGAAAGTCGGCTTTTGAGGGAAGCCTTCCGGCCACCTCCTGTTCCGGAAGGTGCTTCGCAAAATCGAAATAAATGCATTTTTTTTCCGTAAACGTTTGCGGATTCATCCTTTTTTAGTAATTTTGTACCCTCAAGCCATGTGCGCGTACTTAATAGTATGTATAATTTTTATTCTAATTCAATATCTTATGTGGTTAATCAATTCATCAATTGGTAGAAAAGTTGTGATGTCTGTGACGGGCATTGCGCTCATTCTGTTCCTGACCTTCCATGGCTGCATGAACGTGGTGGCGCTGTTCTCGGCAGAGGGTTACAACATGATTTGCGAATTCCTGGGTGCCAACTGGTATGCCGTCGTGGCAACACTTGGCCTGGCAGCCCTGGCAGTGATTCACATCGTCTACGCGTTCATCCTGACTGCGCAGAACCGTACGGCCCGCGGCGACAACCGCTACGAGGTGGCTACGACGGTCAATGCCGGCAAGGTGGAGTGGGCTTCCAAGAACATGCTCGTCCTGGGTATCATCGTCGTGCTGGGCCTGCTGCTGCACCTCTGGAACTTCTGGTACAACATGATGTTCGCCGAGCTCGTCGGTGCCATGCCCGCCATCAGCCCAACGGACGGCTTCGGCTGGATTAAGGAAACCTTCTCGAACCCCGTGTTCAGCGTGCTCTACCTCGTATGGCTCGTAGCTCTGTGGTTCCACCTCTCTCATGGCTTCTGGTCAGCCCTGCAGACTCTCGGCTTGAACGGTAAGACCTGGTTCTGCCGCTGGAAGGTCATCGGCCTCATCTACGTGACGCTGCTGCTGCTCTGCTTCGTCGTCGTCGTGCTGGCGTTCTGGTTCGGTTGCGCTCCTTCACTCTGTGACGGTGCCTGCTGCTAATTAACAACTATTTTAATCTGAAAGAATTATGGCTAAAGTATTAGATTCTAAGATTCCCGCAGGACCCGTGCCTGAGAAATGGAAGGAATATAAGGCTCATCAGCGTCTGGTAAACCCCAAGAACAAGCTGAAGCTCGACGTCATCGTCGTCGGTACCGGTCTGGCAGGCGCATCAGCAGCCGCTTCGCTCGGCGAGATGGGCTTCAACGTCATCAACCTGTGCATTCAGGACTCCCCCCGTCGTGCTCACTCCATCGCCGCCCAGGGCGGTATCAACGCCGCCAAGTGCTATCAGAACGACGGCGACTCCGTCTACCGCCTGTTCTACGACACCGTGAAGGGTGGTGACTACCGTGCCCGCGAGGCCAACGTCTATCGTCTGGCAGAAGTCAGCAACAACATCATCGACCAGTGCGTAGCCCAGGGCGTTCCCTTCGCCCGTGAGTACGGCGGCATGCTGGCCAACCGCTCGTTCGGCGGTGCCCAGGTAAGCCGCACCTTCTACGCCAAGGGCCAGACCGGCCAGCAGCTGCTGCTCGGCGCCTACAGCTCACTGAGCTGCCAGGTACAGGCCGGCAAGGTAAAGCTCTACACCCGTTACGAGATGGAAGACGTCGTCATCGTTGACGGACGTGCCCGCGGCATCATCGCCAAGAACCTCGTTACCGGCCAGCTGGAGCGCTTCAGCGCCAACGCCGTTGTCATCGCTACCGGCGGTTACGGCAACACCTACTTCCTCTCCACCAACGCCATGGGCTGCAACTGCACCGCTGCCGTCCAGTGCTATCGCAAGGGCGCCATGTTCGCCAACCCCTCCTACGTTCAGATTCACCCCACCTGTATCCCCGTCCACGGCGACAAGCAGTCCAAGCTGACACTGATGTCAGAGTCCCTGCGCAACGACGGCCGTATCTGGGTGCCCAAGAACATCGAGGACGCCAAGAAGCTGCAGAAGGGCGAAATCCAGGCATGGGACATCCCCGAGGAAGACCGCGACTACTACCTGGAGCGCCGCTATCCCGCCTTCGGTAACCTCGTTCCCCGCGACGTGGCCTCACGTGCCGCCAAGGAGCGTTGCGACAAGGGCTTCGGCGTGAACAACACCGGACTGGCCGTCTTCCTCGACTTCTCCGAGTCAATCAACCGTCTGGGGCTCGACGCCATGAAGCAGCGTTACGGCAACCTCTTCGACATGTACGAGGAAATCACCGACGTTTATCCTGGCGACTTCGGCAAGGAAATCAATGGCGTGAAGTACTACAAGCCCATGATGATCTTCCCCGCCGTCCACTACACCATGGGTGGCATCTGGGTCGACTACGAGCTGCAGACCACCATCCCCGGCCTGTTCGCTATCGGCGAGTGCAACTTCTCCGACCACGGTGCCAACCGTCTGGGCGCCTCCGCGCTGATGCAGGGCCTCGCCGACGGCTACTTCGTGCTGCCTTACACCATCCAGAACTACCTGGCCGACCAGAGCATCTGGGGCAAGATCAGCACCGACCGTCCCGAGTTCGACGAGGCCGAGAAGGCCGTCAACGCCGAAATCGACCGTCTGCTCAACATCAAGGGCAAGCGCTCCGTCGACTCTATCCACAAGGAACTCGGCCACATCATGTGGGAGTATGTCGGCATGGGACGTACCGCCGAAGGCCTGAAGACCGGCCTGAAGAAGATGCACGAGCTCGAGAAGGAGTTCGACACCAACCTCTTCGTCCCCGGCACCAAGGAAGGCCTCAACATCGAGCTCGACAAGGCCATCCACCTGCGCGACTTCTTCACCATGGGCCAGCTCGTCGCCTTCGACGCCCTCTCCCGTAACGAGTCCTGCGGCGGTCACTTCCGTGAGGAGTACCAGACCGAGGAAGGCGAGGCCAAGCGCGACGACGAGAACTACTTCTACGTAGGCTGCTGGGAGTACAAGGGCAAGGGCAACGAGCCCGAGCTCACCAAGGAGCCCCTGGAGTACGAGGCTATCAAGGTACA
>CAMHIM010000141.1 GCA_946185225.1 uncultured Prevotellaceae bacterium | reverse complement strand
CCTCGACCACCCTTAAAAAATAAACCGCTGATTCATAATGGATTAGCGGTTTTTTATGCAAAAGATACTGCTATTTGGGGGGATTTTCGCTACTTTTGCACAGACATTCAACACTGCATCCGTTCTCTTTTACCTTATCGTTATTGGTTATTCCGCACGAGAATAATACAGTCCACTTCATGACCACCTGCGGAAATAACTCACCTCTTTCCCTTCGCTGTCATAGGTCGACTTGCCAACACCTTTGTAGATGGTGTCAATGCGCTGGCGGATATAGGCTTCGGAATGTTTATGTTTGCCGTCACTGAGCTATTGGTTTGATTGTCAGATGACGCTCGTAGCGGGCAGGCTTGACCTGATAGCCCGGCAGCACGTAGCAGGCCGTGCAGCCTACGCCAGTGGTGTTGTAGTCCAGGTTCAGGGTGATGCCGTCCTGTTTTCGCAGCTGGTAGGTATATACCGCCTTCGTCAGGTTGTCGGTGCTGTAGTGGTAGGCGTTGAAGTTGAACGGCTCGTCCATGGCGAATCGCAGTCCCTGCCCTTTGCCGTTGCTCATGGTGAGCCAGCGGTTGTCGCAGCGCAGACCGCAGTCCTGCGGAATGAGGTAGGGTTCGAACATATCGTCCACCGTGCGCTCATAGATGCCGATGGCGTAGCCGGTCTTGCGGTCGGGATAGTTCTCCTCGGGTCCGCGTCCGTACCATTTCACCTGTTGCAACGGGTCGATGAGCGTCATAGTCAGTCCGATGCGGGGCAGGAGAGCTGGCATCGGGCCTTCGGGTTCCAGGATGTGATGGAGGGCAATGGTGCCGTCGCCGTTGATGCGGTACTCATAGACCTCTGAGAAGCCCGAATAGCGCAGCCCGGTGATGTAGGCATCGAGCGACGTGTTGACGGGTGCTCCAAATTGCGTGAAGCAGCGCACGTTGATATACACCTGCCCGTCGGCTTCGAAGGCTTCACACGAGATGGGAATGCGGGTTGTAGCGTTCAGGTTGTTGCTGTAGAACTCGTTGGCTATCTGCGAGCCGTTCCAGGCCTTGCGGTTGTTGTAGGTGATATTCCATTGGTCCCAGCCATCCACTTCGAGAGCCAGCGGCGCACGCCAGACGTTCAGTTGCAGCGGCGACTTGAGCAGTTCCTGCCCGTTCTGTCGGATGCTGAAGAGCTGTCCGTCGGACGTGAAGGTGTACGAGAATCCCTCGCCGCTCACGTTGATGGTTCCCCGTGCTGACGAGCCAGACACTGTGGCAGTATCGTTGCGGCTGAGTACGGCTTTCCCTACAGTCTTGTCAGAAGGTACCGCCAACTGTCGCCAGGGCAGTTCCAGCTGGTCCCACGCAGCGACGTGCCCCTTCTGTGCCCATATTTCATCAGTTTTCAGGCTGCTGGTAATCATCAAACGGTATTCACAACCAGGCTTGATGGTGGGGCGGCTGAAGGGCACGGTGATGACTTTCTTGCTGAGCGGCTCCACGTCAGGACTGAGCGTACCCTGCTGCAGACAAGTGCCATCCTCGTAGAGTTCCCATTTCATATTATAATAAGAGGTGTTCAGGAAATGGTTCCTGTTCCATATCTCTACCGTTGCATTGTCAGCACTCAGCAAGCGGCATGATATGGGCTGGGCAGCCTTCTTCATCTGATAGATCTCGGGCTGTACGGTACGGTCGGGCCATATCGTGCCGTAGGTGCGGGCACCGATGCCATAACTGAAATAGGTGCCCTCCTGCTGCTCCGTCTCGAAGTCCAGATTCAGTAACTGGCCTGATGCGTCAGTAATGATGACGTTGTCCATCAGTGCGTCGCAGATATACACGCGGGTGTCCTGTCCGTGTGTCTGCTCGTTGCGCCCGATGTTTACGGGGAACGGGGCATTGATAATGTTGCCCTGAGCCTCCATCTGTGCCACTTGCTTGCCGTCGATGTTCACCGTCATCTGCTTGCCGTCGTAGCAGGCTTCCACATGGTGCCATTTGTCCTCCCAATCGGCAGGCAGTGGGGCTGATAGTTCGTACTTGTGGTTAGTAGCTGCCTGTCTTCTGCCAAATGGACGGCCATTGCCATCGCCTTGTGTGGCAGGTGCCTTGTCGGTGTTGATGTAGAACAGCAGTTGTTCCTTGCCCCTTTGCTCTACACCGAACTGCCATTCGCCCTTGGTGACAAACGAGCCGCAGGAGCTGATGAGCTTGCGGGGACAGACTTCAAAACTTATAGTCAGGTTGTCGCCCGTTATCTCCAAGCAGTCGTCGCGATAGACTTCCACCCACTCGTCGTGCCCGCTCAGGTCAATGACATGATTCTTGCGGTTACGGCTGTCGGCCACCAGTTTGGCATTGCCCATGATGTGCGCCATCACCTCGTGTCCCGACTTGTCGGTGAGGCGGCGTGCGGGCTGCGTCAGTCCCGGCGACACGAAGTCCCAGACGGCACCGCCAATGCAGCGCTCGTGGGTATAGACGGCACGCCACATCTCGTCGAACATGCCGCCACTGTTGCCTGCTACGGATATATACTCGTCCATAAACGACGGGCGCACATCACCGTCACCATGTCGTCCTACCCTGAGGTCAAGAGCCAGTGCAGTAGGGTAGCGGGGCCCGATGATGTCCTCGGCAGGATGACTGTAAGCGTTACCGCCGTACATCCACCAGCGGGTGTGGTCGTATTTGCGTCCTTCGGCTATCACTTCGCCAATGTTCGGACCCTCGCCACTCTCGTTGCCCGCACTCCAGAAGAGCACCGCAGGCTGGTTCCTGTCGCGCAGTACCATGCGGCGAACACGCTCACGATACATCGGTATGAAGCGCTTGTCGTTAGAAACCCATTCGGTGGCATGCGCCTCAACGCCAGCTTCGTCAATGATGTAGAGTCCATAGCGGGCGGCATACTCCAGATAGCGTGGCACAGGCGGATAGTGGCT
>CAMHIM010000140.1 GCA_946185225.1 uncultured Prevotellaceae bacterium | reverse complement strand
CAGGCAGACTCTTGTACACCGAACCACACTCAACATCGGTACCGCTGAGCACAGCCTTGGAGGCTGCTGCCTCGTTGTCTTTTGATACGTTGTGCCACTTGGGCAGAAAGTCGCGGATGGCACCACAGTCGCTGGTGATGAGCCCCTTGAACCCCCAGTCGTCGCGCAGGATGTGCTGCTCGTAACGGGCATTGCCACAGCAGGGATCGCCGTCGATACGCTGATAGGCGCACATGACCTCAGCCACGTTACCCTTCTGTACCAGTGCCTTGAAAGCAGGCAGGTAGGTCTCCCACAGGTCGCGCTCGGGCAACTGCTGGATGTCGAAGACATGGCGGTTCCACTCGGGACCACTATGCACGGCAAAGTGTTTGGCACAAGCCAGCAACTTGGCATACTTGCTGGTGCCCAGTTGTTGTCCGTTCATGGTCTGGCCTTGCAGTCCGTTGACGACAGCCAGTCCCATGCGCTCCGTCAGATAGGGGTCTTCGCCGTACGTCTCCTGTCCGCGTCCCCAGCGGGGGTCACGGAAGATGTTGATGTTAGGAGTCCAAAACGAGAGTCCCTGATAGCGCTGTACGTTGCCCGTCTTCTTGGCCTCTTGGTTCTTGGCACGTGCCTCGTCGCTGACGGCAGTAAACACCCCGTAGAGCAGCTGGTCGTCCCACGAGGCGGCCATCTGGGTGGTGATGGGGAAGACGGTGACGAAGCCGTTGCGTCCCACACCATGCAGTGCCTCGTTCCACCACTGGAAGGCGGGAATGCCCAGTCGTGGAATAGCAGGTGACACGTCCATCATCAGCTTGGCTTTCTCTTCAAGAGTCAGCCGACCCAGCAGGTCTTCAGCCCGTTCCTCAGCCGTAAGGGCAGGATTCTGATAGGGCAGCATCTGCGCCATGACTGCAGAGGTGCCGAGTGTCAGCAGCGTTGTTAAAAGTAGTTTCTTCATATCCTTTATTTAATGATGATTTTCTTGCCGTTTTGGATATAGATGCCCTTCGTCGGCTTGTCCACGCGGACACCCTGCAGGGTGTAGACAGCATGATCTGTAGGTTGCTGTATGGTGCGAGGTGCTGAGATGCCTGTAGACTGCTCGACATAGGTCACCTTCATGGCGAAGCAAAGCTGTTCACCCTTGTTGCTGAATTTCACCACATGTGTCGGATTGATGGTGAAGGATGCTACATCAGGATTCTTGGGGTCTCTTGACTTGAGTATCTGCACGTCGGATGCAGACTCTGTGTATGACTGGTCTGCCACCTTGCCCCAATAGCATGTGCGGAAGCCATATTCAGGATAAGTCGTGAAGTTGATGTTCTCTTCCTTCACATTGATATAGGAATAGAAGGTGATGCTTCTGACATCTTTGCCTTCTGGTGCGGTGAAGATGTTTTCTGCGCCGTTCGACAGTTTCAGCGTGGTATAGCTTTCGCCGTCGATGGTGACAGCAGTGCCATTGGACCAAGCCTTGCTGCTATTGTTCAGCACTAAGGTAGCACCGTCACTGAAATCTACCGTCGACAGTCCGCTACTGTTTTTGCTGACCAGACCATCGACGAAATAATACAATGAGGATGTCTTTGTTCCGCGGTCTTTGGTCGGTATGGTGGAGAGGATGTTTCCTGCATCGTTGCCTAACTTGGCACCGGCACCCTCTTCGCCTCCTAGTGCAGCCGGTACATCGGCAGCGAGCATCATGGTGTACTGGTAGGGAACAGATACCGGCTCGCCCACGGAGGAAGCCGAGAAACTGTTATCCTTTGCCGTGACATTGCGGTTGGCACCACTGCCGTCAAGTGGCTTGTTGACGCCAGCAGCAGCATAGTTGCCCTCTACCAGGGCTCGGCTATAGCTGTTGATGGTCATGCCTACGCTGTTGCCTGCACAGTTGTGATAGTTGTTGACGAGGTGTATGTAGCAGTCATCGGCCTGTGGCAGTCGGCGCATACAGCCTTCGCCCCAGATGTTGCAGGCAAAGGTCATGTGGATCACCATCTCGTGGTTGCTCACCCATCCGCAGCCGCAGGTATAGGCATGTGAATAGCTGCGCGAGGTGTAGTAGAAGTGGTTGTAGGTGTAGGTAGCCCAGTCGCACACCTTGCTGTCCAGTGCGCCATCCTGCGAGTCTACGAATGTGCAGTGGTCTATCCACACATGCTTGCCCTGATTGGTGATGAGGTCGGCACCGTCGATGTCGACAGCCCCCGGGCCAATGAGCGAGAGGTTGCGGATGATGATATTCTCGCTGGAGGTCTCGATGTGGAAGATTCCCGACTTGTTGGGCAGCGAATAGGCTCCTGTCTTCTGATACTGCAGCTCCATGATGGCTTTCTTGGTGAAGAAGGCCCGTCGGTCGCAGGTCAGGGTCGTGCCATCGGGCAGGGTGCCAGTGTATTGATCGGTGCTGCTCAGTCCTTCGAGGTTCTGACTCTTCAGGTAGGCATTGTCCTCATCGGTCAGGAAGAACTTCGTACACAGTCGGGCATTGTTGATGCCGATGAGGGTCTTGTTCTTCGTTGACGAAATCTTCATGGTCTCGCCAATGGTGAAGTCGCCTTTGGAACCGTCGAAGATGATGATGTCGTTTTTGGCAATGGCTTGCTTGATTTGCGAATCGTCGGTCTTGCCGTCACCAAGAGCAGTCAGGGTGGCGGTTGTAGCATCCGAGAAGTTTCCACCGTTTAGCATGTAAGCGGTGCCAGCCTCGTCGGAGCAGGTTGCCCAGCCCCACGGGGCTACATTGTTGTTGCCTGCCATCATGGGCAGAAGGGCAAAAGCGCCCAGCATTGTGATAAGTACTTTTTTCATTATTTTTTATTATTTGGTTATTTGGTAATTTCGTTCAAGTAGTATTCCAGGTTGGTATAGCCATCTGCTCCGACGGCATTCCCGTCGTTAGCGTCGTTGGGATTCAGACCGTGCTGGCGCTCCCAGTCGTCGGGCATGCCGTCGCCGTCAGTGTCCTTGGAGGCTGGCAGACTTTTCAACTCAGGCCAGGGACTGTTGCCTAACTTGACATCGTCCTGGATGTTGATGATGCCCGGGTCGCAGCCTTCGCCTGTATAGGTGGCCTTGCCCTCCCGGACATCACGAACGATGACGTTGTCCA
>CAMHIM010000139.1 GCA_946185225.1 uncultured Prevotellaceae bacterium | reverse complement strand
AAGTCGAGGAAGTCCTTCTCCAGCTCCTTGTACTCGTCGGCCATCACGAAGCAGATGTTCATCAGCGAACGGTCCTCCTCCTTGGCGGTACCTACGAAGAGCTTGTTGCGGTCAATCTCGCCATAGACAATCTCTGCACGCTGCTTGGCCAGCTTGTCCATTGCCTGGACACCGCCCTGCTTTTTAATCCAGCGCAGGTTCTCGAGGGCGCTGTAGATGGGCACCACAGGAGGAGTGTTGAACATAGAGCCCTTGTCGACGTGTGTGCGGTAGTCGAGCATGGTAGGAATCTCACGGGGAGCCTTGCCCAGGGCATCGTCCTTCAGGATAACGATGGTGACACCGGCCATGGCCAGGTTCTTCTGTGCACCGGCATAGATGGCGTCGTACTTGGCAACGTCAATGGGACGGCTGAAGATGTCGGACGACATATCGGCAATCAGACGCACGGGAACGTCCAGGTCCTTGCGAATCTCGGTACCATAGATGGTGTTGTTCGTCGTGATGTGCAGGTAGTCAGCATCGGCAGGGACGCTCCAGCCCTTGGGGATGAACGTATAGTTGGCATCGGCAGAAGAAGCGACCTCGACCACCTCACCAAACAGCTTGGCTTCCTTCATGGCTTTCTTGGCCCATACACCGGTGTTCAGGTAGGCTGCCTTCTTGATGAGGAAGTTGTAGGGAATCATGCAGAACTCCAGGGAAGCGCCGCCGCCAAGGAAAATCACAGAATAGCCTTCAGGAACCTCAAGGAGTTCCTTTACCAGAGCAACAGCCTCGTCGACAACGGGCTGAAAGTCCTTTGCACGATGGCTAATCTCCATCAGGGAGAGACCAGAGCCATTGAAATCCAGACACTGTTTGGCGGTGTTCTCGATGACCTCGCGGGGGAGCATCGACGGACCGGCATTAAAGTTGTACTTCTTCATTTGTTTGTATTCATTAAAAAGGTTTATATTCAAAATATGGGCGCGAAATTACACTTTTTATTTGATTTGGCCAAATATTTGAGCATAAAAACGTCTTTACGCCCCATTTTTCTGTCATTTTGCTATCTCTACTTGACAGGCTCGACAACTGTACGCAAGCCTTTTATCTTCTCGCCCGCCGTCTGACGAAGCACCTGCTGGAGGCGCGTGCGGGCAACGGCGGCATAGGCATAGCGGTCAGCAACGTCGATGCGTCCTATCTCAGAGCGGTCGAGACCGCCCTTTTTACACAGGAAACCCATAATGTCGCCCCTGGACAGCTTGTCCTTCTTCCCCTTACCTATATATATAGTAGCCATCCGCGGCTGAGGGGGCTCTGCGTCAACACCCGCCTCGTCCAGGGGATACGCCTGTACGTCGGCGTCCACAAACGCTGGAAACGTCTCCTCTGGGCCTACCAGGAAGAACGTGTCGCCCCACTTGTCCCATCGGGCTGTGCGTCCTACCCGGTGTATCATCTCCTGGTCGTTGACGGGCAGATGATAGTGGATGACGCTGCCTACATCAGGGATGTCCAGGCCGCGGGAGGCCAGGTCCGTACATACCAGTACGGTGGCAGAGCCGTTAGAGAACCGATACAGCGCAGCCTCACGGTCCTTCTGTTCCATGCCTCCGTGAAACACGCTGACGGCAAAGCCCTCGCGGCGCAGGAAGTCCCCTACCCGCTCCACGGCATCGCGGTAGTTCAGGAACACGATGCTCTGCACGTCACCCTGCTGACACAGCAGGGCACGCAGCGTCGGCAGTTTGTCCTTCTGCTGGCAGTCAACGCGGTACAGCGAGACACGCTGGGGAACCTGCTCGTCCTCAGACAGATAGTTCATCCGGACGCATGAGCCAAGGCGCACGAAGTCTGGAATCTGGTCAGCATCGGTAGCCGACAGAAGTATGCGGCGACGCAAGCCGGGAAGCTTACCCAGCAGACGGGACATCTCATCGTGGAACCCCATCTCCAGGCACTTGTCGAACTCGTCGATGACTACCAGGCGTACCGTATAGGGCGAGATGTTCTCCTTGTCCAGATGGTCGCACAGCCGACCGGGAGTGCCGAAGACCACCTGAGGGCGGATTTCCTTCAGCTTGCGGTGCTCCTCCATAGCCGTACGTCCTCCGTAGCATGCGGCAGAGCGGATGCCCGAGCCCATGTCCTTCAGCACGCGGTGGGACTGCAACGCCAGTTCGCGGCCAGGGACGACAACCAGCACCTGGACGGCATCGTCGGACACGTCAAGCAGCTGTGCCAGCGGCAACAGGTAGGCCAGCGTCTTGCCGCTCCCTGTGGGCGACAGCAGCACGACGTCCTGCTGCGACTGCCCGATGACGTCGAGGGCCTCACGCTGCATGGCGTTCAGCTGGCTGATACCTAACTTCTGTAACACAAGATTGATATTCATAGTTTGCAAAAGTAGCAATTATTTCCGAGTTGACCACTTAAATTTGGTTAAAGTTACTCTTAACGCGATAAAAGTTCTACTTACACTTCAGCGTTCTCAATAAAATTTCTTACCTTTGCGGCCAGATTTTCTAACAGTCACTTAAATAATTAAGGTATTATGATTATTGAAAACGTACATGCAAGAGAGATTTTGGATTCACGTGGCAATCCAACAGTAGAGGTTGAGGTAACACTGGAGAGTGGCTTCGTAGGCCGTGCTTCTGTTCCTTCCGGCGCATCAACGGGTGAGAACGAGGCTCTGGAGCTTCGTGACGGCGACAAGGGCCGCTACCTGGGCAAGGGCGTTCAGAAGGCCGTCGAGAATGTCAACAAGGTGATTGCTCCCGCCATCATCGGTATGAGCACACTCGAGCAGCGCAAGATTGACGCTAAGATGCTCGAGCTGGACGGCACTCCCACCAAGAAGAACCTGGGTGCCAACGCCATCCTCGGCGTATCGCTGGCTGTGGCACATGCTGCTGCCGCATACCTGCAGATTCCCCTCTATCGCTACCTCGGCGGTACGAATACTTACACGCTGCCCGTTCCCATGATGAACATCGTCAACGGTGGCGCTCACTCTGACGCCCCCATCGCTTTCCAGGAGTTCATGATTCGCCCCGTAGGCGCTACTTCTGAGAAGGAAGGCATCCGCATGGGTGCTGAGGTGTTCCACAACCTCGCCAAGCTGCTGAAGGCCCGCGGCCTCTCCACCGCTGTAGGCGACGAGGGCGGCTTCGCTCCTAACTTCAACGGCATCGAGGACGCCCTCGACACCATCATGGAGGCTATCAAGGCTGC
>CAMHIM010000138.1 GCA_946185225.1 uncultured Prevotellaceae bacterium | reverse complement strand
TTCAACATCCCCAACACTGTGTGCAATGAGTGCGGGACCATCGACAAACGATATCTGCACGAGTGCCCGAAGTGCCACTCCAAGAACGTCGACTACATGACCCGCATCATCGGCTACCTGAAGCGCGTTTCCAACTTCTCACAGGCCCGTCAGGAGGAGGCGTCACGACGCTACTACGCCCATGCTTAAGTACGTCAATACTGGTGTGGTGTTCCAGGAGATACCCGATGAGACAACACTGGCCATCAATATCTCCAACTGTCCCTGCCACTGCCCCGGCTGCCACAGCCACTACCTGTGGGAGGACATCGGGCTTCCCTTGGACACCGACGCCGTTGATGCCTTCGTCAAGGAGTATGGGCAAGACATTACCTGTATCGCCTTCATGGGCGGCGACAACGACCCGAAGGGGGTTAACATGCTGGCCCAGTACATCCACGAGACCTACCCGCAATACAAGGTAGCGTGGTATAGCGGCAAGACCGTCCTCTCCCCCGTAGTGAACCGCCAGGACTTCGACTACATCAAGATAGGTCCTTATATCCGCCACCTCGGTCCGCTGAAGCAGCCCACCACCAACCAGCGCCTGTATCGTCAGACCGAGGAGCACACCTTTGAAGACATCACCTCAAGATTCTGGAAACAACATGATTAACCGACAACTGATCAACCCCGAGAGCATTGTCGTCATCGGAGGATCCAACAACGTCCATAAGCCCGGCGGGGCCATTGTCCGCAACCTGCTCGGCGGTGGCTATAGCGGCACACTGCGTGTTGTCAACCCGAAAGAGGACGAGGTACAGGGCATCAAGACATTCCACGATGCCGCAGAGCTGCCTCCCACCGAGCTGGCCATCCTTGTCGTTGCAGCCAAGTACTGTCCCGATTATGTGGAACTGCTGGCCCGCGAGAAGCAGACGCGCGCGTTTATCATCATATCCGCAGGCTTCGGCGAGGAGACCGAGGCTGGGGCCATGCTGGAGCAACGCATTCTGGACACGTGCCGCAACTATCAGGCTGCCCTCATCGGTCCCAACTGCATCGGCATGCTGAACCGCCAACACCACTCCGTGTTCACCCAACCCATCCCAAAACTCAGTTCGCAGGGTGCCGACTTCATCAGCGGCAGTGGAGCTACCGCCGTGTTCATCCTTGAGAGTGCCGTCATCAAGGGTTTGCAGTTCAATTCAGTCTGGTCAGTCGGCAACGGCAAACAGATAGGCATCGAAGATGTGCTGCAATACATGGACGAGACGTTCGATGCCGAGCATGATGCCCGTGTGAAACTCCTATACATCGAGAACATCAGCAATCCTGACAAACTGCTGTTCCATGCCAGCAGCCTTATCCGCAAGGGCTGCCGCATCGCCGCCATCAAGGCCGGCTCGTCGGAGAGCGGCAGCCGTGCCGCCTCCAGCCATACGGGAGCCATCGCCTCCAGCGATGCCGCCGTCGAGGCTCTATTCCGCAAGGCAGGCATTGTCCGTTGCTTCTCCCGTGAGGAGCTAACCACTGTAGGATGCATCTTTACCCTACCTCCCATCCAGGGAAAGCGTTTCGCCATCATCACCCATGCCGGCGGCCCTGGGGTCATGCTGACCGACGCCCTCTCCAAGGGCGGCATCCAGGTTCCCAAGTTCGAAGGCTCCGTGGCCAACGAGCTGAAGTCGCAACTGTTTCCCGGTTCCTCCGTAGCCAACCCCATTGACTTTCTGGCCACAGGCACCCCCGAACAGCTCGCCACTGTCATCGACTACTGCGAACACCGTTTCGATGTTGACGCGATGGCCGTCATCTACGGCACACCGGGACTGACTCAGCTCTACGAGGCCTACGACGTATTGGACCGTAAAATCCGGGAGTGCCACAAGCCTATCTTCCCCGTGCTCCCCTGTCTTCATACCGCAGGCCCCGAGGTGGCCGAGTTTCTGGCCAAGGGCCACGTGAACTTCAGCGATGAGGTAACACTGGCTACCGCCCTCTCACAAGTGCTGCGCACACCTGCTCCAGCCCCCCCAGAGATAGAACTTTTCGGCGTAGACGTTCCCAAGATACGCGACGTTATCAGTCAGGCGATGCAAGCTACTCCGAACGTGGAACAAGGCTGCTACCTCGACCCTGATACAGTACGGCAACTGTTCCAGTGTGCCGGAATTCCCATGGTTTCAGAAATGGTCAGCACATCCAAGAAGGAACTCACCAGCTTCGCCCGTCAGGTAGGTTTCCCCGTAGTAGCCAAGGTTGTGGGGCCTGTTCACAAGAGCGATGTCGGCGGTGTAACACTGAACATCCGTACAGCGGAACATCTCGCTCTGGAGTTCGACCGCATGATGCAGATAGAGGGTGCTACGGGTGTCATGGTGCAGAAGATGCTCCGCGGCACCGAGTTGTTCATCGGCGCCAAGTACGAGCAGCGCTTCGGTCACGTGGTGCTCTGCGGCTTGGGCGGCATTTTCGTCGAGGTGCTCAAAGACGTCAGCAGCGGCTTGGCACCGCTCAGCTACGGCGAGGCATACTCTATGATACATTCCCTGCGCGGTTACAAGATTATCAAGGGAACGCGCGGACAACAGGGCATCAATGAGCAGAAGTACGCCGAAATCATCGTGCGGCTCTCCACCCTGCTGCGTTTCGCCACTGAAATCAAAGAGCTG
Organism: uncultured Prevotellaceae bacterium; assembly: GCA_946185225.1. Taxonomy (GTDB): domain Bacteria; phylum Bacteroidota; class Bacteroidia; order Bacteroidales; family Bacteroidaceae; genus Prevotella. The sequence continues at coordinate 618 of CAMHIM010000138.1, read as the reverse complement.
GACATCAACCCGCTACTGGCTGACGGTGACCAGATAGTAGCAGTAGACGCACGCATCCTCATCAGGAAATAACTACCGACAAAATGTCATACCAGCATGCCTTTCTGGCGGATTTCCGCAGAAAGGCATGTTCTTTGTGGGCTGGACAGCAGAAAAGCTAAACAAAAAAGGAGGACCATCAAATGACATTAGACAAGTTTACCATTAAAGCACAAGAGGCCGTCCAACAGGCAGTCAATTGTGCACAACAGAACGGTCAGCAGACCATCGAACCCATCCACCTGTTGAAGGGCGTATTGGAGAAAGGCCACGACGTAGTGGGCTTCATATTCCAAAAACTGGGAGTCAACATGCAGCAGATAGAATTGCTTGTCAACGAGGAGTTGAAGCATCTGCCACGCGTACAAGGCGGCCAGCCCTACCTGTCGAATGACGCCAACCAGGTGCTCATGCGCGCCCAAGAGACGGCACAGAAGGAGGGTGACGAGTTTGTCTCCATCGAGCCGCTGCTGCTGGCCCTGCTCAGCATCAGCAGCACCGTGTCGCGTATCCTAAAGGATGCCGGCTGCACGGAGAAGGAGATGCAGAAAGCCATTCAGGAACTGCGCCAAGGACAGA
>CAMHIM010000137.1 GCA_946185225.1 uncultured Prevotellaceae bacterium | reverse complement strand
TAATGGTCGGTACCGATGTCGAAGAAACGGTAACGCTTCAGATGAATAATCTGATGTATCTCAAAATATAAGCAAATTGTTTTCATAATTATCAATTTTCAATTATCAATTTTCAATTAAAAATATTACTCCCAACCGAGTGTGCGGCGATAGAGGGTACGAATCCAGGCACCAACCTTCTCCCACGTAATCTGGTCTACCTCGCGTTTTCCCTCATCCTGGAGATAGTGGAACAGGGACTCGTTATGGCAGATGGAGTAGATGGCATCAGCGAGGGCGTGGATGTCCCAGTAGTCGACCTTGATACAGTTGTCAAGGATCTCAGCACAGCCAGACTGCTTGGAGATGATGGAGGGTGTTCCGCACTGCATGGCCTCCAGCGGCGAGATGCCGAACGGCTCGGAGACGGAGGGCATGACATAGACGTCGGAAGCCTTAAGGCACTCGTACACCTGCTTGCCTCGCATGAAACCGGGGAAGTGGAAGCGGTCGGCAATGCCGCGCTCGGCAGCCAGATGTATCATGGCATCCATCATGTCACCGGAACCAGCCATACAGAAGCGCACGTTACGGGTGCGATGGAGCACCATCGTTGCGGCCTCTACAAAGTACTCTGGTCCCTTCTGCATGGTGATGCGGCCAAGGAACGTCACCACCTTCTCCTTGCCTGTATGGTCGGGACGCGGAATGTCCTGATACTCCTGCGGCAAGGGATAGACGGCGTTATGTACCGTGAAGCACTTACGCGGGTCTTGGTGATACTGATTGATGACCGTCTGTCGAGTCAGCTCAGACACACACATGATGCAGTCAGCCCAGTCCATGCCGTTCTTCTCTATGGAGTAGACGGTGGGGTTCACCTTACCGCGCGAACGGTCAAAGTCGGTGGCATGAACATGGATGCACAACGGTTTTCCGCTGACCTGCTTGGCATGAATACCGGCAGGGAAGGTCAGCCAGTCGTGAGCGTGGATGATGTCAAACTCTTCCGTACGGGCCACCTGACCGGCAATAATCGAGTAGTTGTTGATTTCCTCGTGCAGGTTTCCGGGATAGCCTCCTGCAAACTCCATGCATCCGAGGTCATTGACGTTCATGTAGTTAAAGTCGGCGTAGATGTGTTCGCGGAGCTTGTAGTAATAATCGGGGTCCATGATGTTTCCCACACGTTGCTTCACGTAGTCGTAGTCGACATCACGATAGGCGATGGGTACGGCATTCATGGCTACGATACGGCAGGCATGCTGGCTCTCGTCGCCGAACGGATGAGGCAAGCAGAGCACGGTCTCTATATCGCCCTGGGCCTTCAGACCTTCAGAAATACCATAGTTTGCTGTGGCAAGGCCACCAAAGACATGAGGAGGATACTCCCATCCAAACATTAAAACTTTCATAGTTGATGCCCTCCCTTATTTTTGATACGAATACTTATCCATCAGTTTCAGCGTGCGCAGAATCTCCGCAACGTTCATGGCGAAGGCCATGGCACCGCGTCCGTGGAAGGGCGGGTTGCCGTCGAATAGTTCTGAGATTGTACCAATGGCGTGATAGTCCATCTCGTCCTCATAGCCCACCAGCTGACGCTCAATGAACGAGAGGCGTGAGCGCTTATAGAGTTTCAGACATGCCTCCATATAGAAGCCTCCGAGCCACGGCCATGCCGTACCCTGATGATAGGCATAGTCGCGCTGTGTCTGCGGACCGACATACATGGGGTTATAGCCACCGCTCTTCGGCGACAGTGAGCGCAGTCCCTTCGGCGTGAGCAACTCACGCGTACAGATGTCCACCACGCTCTTCATCTGCTGCTGCGACAGCGGCGAATAGTCAAGTGCGACTGCAAATATCATGTTGGGGCGTACACTCCAGTCCATATTGGTGCCGTCGACATAGTCCAGCAGGTAGCCGTATTCATTAACAAAGGTCTCCACGAACGAGGCCTTGGCCAGGGCAGCACGACTCTCCAGATTTTCGGCCGTCTTCTGGTCGCCCTTGCCAGTAGCCATTGCAGCGCCGAACTTCAGGGCATTGTACCACAGCGCATTGAACTCAACAATATAGCCCGAACGCGGAACTACGGGACGCCCGTTGGCCGTGGAGTTCATCCACGTTACAGCACGGTCACGTCCGTCAGCATAAAGCAGTCCGTTCTCGTCCAGACGCAGGTTCGGATGCTTTCCACCTATTATATATTTAAGGATGTCGTCAACGAGTTTACCATACTTCTTGAAACCCTTCTCCAGCCCCACTTCCTTGATATACTGCTGGACAGCCCAGACAGCCCAGAGGGGAACGTCAGGCTGCTCCATCTCGTAAATCTTGACGCTGAGTTTCTTGCCCTGCATGAACTCACGCAGCCCTTTCTCGGCGGTTTTCATCACCAGCTCGAAGTAGTCCTGCTCGCCGATGGCCAGCGTCAGTCCGGGCAATGCGATGAACGTGTCGCGGGCGCGTGCCTTGAACCACGGATAGCCGGCCAACAGGTAGCGGTCGTCATTCTTCTTGCGGTTATGGAACTGATGGGCTGCCGTCACCAGACAATGATAGAAGTTGTCACGGGGCACCCGCACGCCAATCTCGTCGTCAAACAACTTCTTTAAAGTGGAAGTCTTGACCGATGAGGTGGAAGCAGCAAAGATAATGCTCTCTCCCTTCTTGATGGGCATCTCAAAATAGCCCGGCACATAGAGGTCTTCGTTTGAGGCATAACCACGTTCCTGCTCCTTGGGATACTCTATACCGCGATACCAGTCAGGCTGGAAGATGAACTCGTTCTTCTTGGAGAACTGCATGAACAAATCGGGATATCCAGCATACATGCAGGTCTTGATGCCGTTCTCCACTTCATGATACTCACGGCTGGCGGTCATATTCTCATGCGTGAACTGACGCACCGAGCGGAAGGCGAGGAAGGGACGGAAGCGAAGCGTGGTGGCAGAATGGCCGTCAACCAGCGTATAACGAATCAGAATACGGTCTTCATAAGCCTGAAAGATGGTCTCCTTCTTCAAGATTACACCTCCCACCCTATAAGTAGTTGTGGGCACCACACTGGCGTCAAACTCACGAATGTACTTATGACCTTTCGGACTGTAGTTGTTGCCCGAATATTTGTGGAGTCCCAGGTTGAATTCGGCTCCGTGCTGAATGACTGTACAGTCAAGTGACGACAAGAGCACGTGGTTCTCGTCGTCCAACTCAGGTACAGGCACTACCAGCAGACCGTGGTACTTACGCGTGTTACAGTCTACCAGCGTAGAACTGCTGTAAGCTCCCGAACGGTTGGTACGGAGCAATTCACGACGCAGCGACTCCTCCAAATTGGTCATCACAGCTTTCTCAAATC
>CAMHIM010000136.1 GCA_946185225.1 uncultured Prevotellaceae bacterium | reverse complement strand
CTAGACCGGCTAGACTGGCTATATTGGATAGAAATTCCAGACTGGTTAGAAAGTCTGGATTTTCTAGAAGTTCCACTTCAGGGCCAGCGTCGGGTTGACGAAGAAAGACTTGTCGTTGACCGGGTTCCACACGAAGTTGTTGCTGATTTCCACCTCGGTACCTACGCTGAGGTGAGGCGTGGCGTTGAACCAGAACTGCGGCTCGGTGAGGATGACAAGCTTGCCTTTATCGGCAATCTCGCCGCGCCAGAAGTCGATGAAGCCGGAGAAGGTGCACTTCTTCTGCGCAAACGTGGTGCTCCACACACCGGTCAGCTGGACGCTGGCGTAGTTGCGCGTATAGCCATAGCTCTTGAAGAACTGCTTGTACATGAGCTGCACGCTGTAGGTTGTCGAGAAGTCGGCGTTATGGCCGTTCCAGGCACCACCGACGAGAGCTGCCTGCTGGAAGCTGCCGCTCTCCTCGTTCAGTCCGCCGTCAAACTCCACATGGGCGGCGAAGGGGGAGTTCTTGCCGAGGTTGAACTCACGTGAAATCTCGGTGTAGGCAGCCATGTTGCGCCCCTTGTCCAGGTCAAAGTCGACGAAGTAGTACCAGGAGCCCCACTGGTCAGCCTTGAACTGCTCGATGGTGACGGTGACGGGCTGACGGCCGCCTTCCTCCGTCTCATAGAGGTGCTTGCCGAAGTCGTAGTGCAACTGGATGTCCTGTGCCTGTGCGGTGAGGGTTGCTACAGCCATCAGTGCGAAAGTAAAAAACTTTTTCATTTTTTCTTTATATATTTAATGATAGGTTATTGATATTACAAATAAGGTGTCACGTACTTCAGTACTTGGTCTTGATATGATGATACATGATGGCGGCGGCCTCCTCGGGGGCCACCTTGTCGCCTAGCGCACGGCGCACGTCCTCATAGCCGCGGAGCATGGCTTCGCGGGCAGAACCATCCAGCAGTCGCTGCAACTCGGCCCGGATGCGTTCCACGCTGAACCTGTCGGCCACCAGCTCCGTAACCACCTCACGGGCAGCGATGAGATTGACAAGCGACACGTAGGGAATCTTCAGCACCAGGGGGCGGAGAAGCCCGACGAGCCACGGCATGGACATGGCGTAGCACACCACCTGAGGGACACCGAACAGGGCGGTCTCCAGCGTAGCGGTGCCGCTGGTGACCAGCGCCACATGGGCACGGGACAACAGCGCATAGGTCTCGCCGAACACCAGGTCGGCATCATGCCCCTGCAGGAACGGCTCGTAGAAGGAGGGCTCGATGCCGGGAGCACCGGCAATGACACGGCGGTAGCCCTCCATTCCGTCTGTCGCCTCGAGCATGGCGGGCAGGTTGGCACGGATTTCCTGCTTGCGGCTGCCGCAGAGAAGGGCAATGGCCGGCGGGGAGGCAACCGTACCCCCGACGTCCGGCGTCCGATGTTCGTGCCTCCACTCCCGTACCTCGTCGGCCGTGGGGTTGCCTACATAATGGATGGGATAATGATGCTTCTTCTCGAAGAAGTCCACCTCAAAGGGAAGGATGGAGAACAACTCGTCCACGTCGCGGCGGATGTTCTTGATGCGGTACTCCTTCCACGCCCATATCTTGGGAGCAATATAATAGTAAACGGGAATCTGCGTATGGGTCTTCAGGAAACGGGCCATCTTCAGGTTAAAGCCCGGATAGTCGACCAGGATGACCACATGGGGCTGCCACGCCAGGATGTCACGGCGGCAGAGACGCATGTTACGGAGGATAGCGGGCAGGTGGAGCAGCACGGGGATGACACCCATATAGGCCAGCTCACGGTAGTGCTTCACACAAGTGCCGCCGACAGCCGACATCAGGTCGCCGCCGAAGAAGCGGAATTCCGCTTCCGGGTCCTGCTGCCGCAAGGCACGCATCAGACGGGAGGCATGCAGGTCGCCGGAAGCCTCACCGGCTATCAGGTAATACTTCATAGCACACAATCATAAACTCTTCATGCCCAGCGCCTGCTCCAGAGTGGCAAAGGCGCCATAGGCCGTCACGTCTATCAGCGTCGGGGTGACGGCCACATAGCCGTGATCCAGTGCCCAGCGGTCGGTATCGGTGGCCTCCGGGGCGTCGTCATGGTAATGGCCCACCATCCAGTAATAGTCATAGCCGCGGGGGTGATGGCACTGGGTGCTCTCGTTAAGCCACGTGCCCGGAGCCATGCGGCACAAGCGGGTGCCACGGTAGGACTCGCCGGCGGCCAGCAGGGGGAAGTTGACATTCAGACAGACACCCTTGGGGAGTCCGGTGGCAAGAATCCGGCGCGTCATGTCCACCACGTAAGGGCGCAACGGCTCGAAGTCGGCGTCGTCCCGATGGTCGCATAGCGAGTAGGCCACCGACGGGATATACTTCATGCAGCCCTCCTGCGTGACACCCATCGTCCCGCTGTAGTGCATGTTCACCGAGGCATTGTCGCCGTGGTTGATTCCGCCAATGACCATGTCGGGCTGACGGGGACACAGACGGGCAAGAGCCAGCTTCACACAGTCCACCGGCGTGCCGTTGCACGACCATACCGACAGACCGTCACGCTGTTCGCGCAACGTCAGACGCAACGGCGTCGTGGCAGAGAAGGCGCAGGAGAATCCGGAACGGGCGTCATCCGGCGCACAGACAACGAGGTCGGCAAGCCCGGAAAGCATGGCTATCAGGCACTGAATGCCCTTCGCCTGATAGCCGTCGTCATTGGAAAGAAGTATCAGCGGTCGGTTCGTTTCCATGATTTTAACCTTAATTTGACTGCAAAAGTACGAAAAAAGGTTTAAATAATCCGTTATCTCGTCAGAAAGTTGTACCTTTGCACTCTAAAATTCACACGAAAATGGGAAAAATCATCGCATTGGCAAACCAAAAGGGTGGCGTGGGGAAAACCACGACAAGCATCAACCTGGCCGCCTCACTGGCTACCCTGGAGAAAAACGTCCTCGTTGTGGACGCCGACCCACAGGCAAACGCCTCCAGCGGTCTGGGCGTGAACATCAAGGAAGTGGACTGCTCCATCTACGAGTGTATCATTGACAAAGCCAACGTACGGGATGCCATCTACACCACCGACATTGACGGACTGGACATTATACCGAGCCACATAGACCTGGTAGGTGCAGAGATAGAGATGCTAAACCTGGAGAACAGAGAACGGGTCATCAGCAAACTGCTGGAACCCATCCGCAACGAATACGACTACATCCTGATTGACTGCTCGCCCTCCCTGGGCCTCATCACCGTAAACGCACTCACGGCCGCCGACTCGGTCATCATACCCGTACAGTGCGAGTACTTCGCTCTGGAAGGCATCTCCAAGCTGCTGAACACCAT
>CAMHIM010000135.1 GCA_946185225.1 uncultured Prevotellaceae bacterium | reverse complement strand
CTCTTCAGACCCCCTCTAACTCCCCCTAACTTAGGGGGAGAAGAGATTACTCCATTCGCCTCCTCAGACCCCAGAAGAGATTACTCCAAGCGCTCTGTCATCCCCTTATTTCTGCTACAAAGTTACGAATAATTTCTGAATTGTGCAAATTTTTTGCTAACTTTTTTCACAATAATCCTCATAATAATTGTTAATGAATAAGATAGAGGACAAGTGTCTCACGACACCTGCCCTCCGACAACATAAAGAAACCAAAATGAATAATCAATATCTCAATATAGCCTTTACGATGCGACTATAGCAACTTGCGATACTTGCCCTTGTCGGCACCCGTGCGTATCTTCTTGGCCATGCCGTCATCCTGCAGGATCTTCAGGCGACTGCACACGCTGCCTGTGCTCTCGTAACCGTACTCGCGCTTCACGTCGTCAGACGTGAATATCTCGGGCAGTCTGCTAAATGCCAACATGGTCTTCTGCTGACGGTGCTTGTTCGATACCTCAGCCGTCTGCAAGTCGTCGTAGTACTTCTCACCGACACCCAGGAAGAAGTGCTGCTGGAAGGCAAAGTGGGCATTCACGATGAGTAAGGCCAACTGACGGTCGTACTTGTCGGTCTTGAAGTCCGGTCCGCACTTCCACTTACCATTCTCCTCAACCATCTGATCCCAGTGGCGGCTGATGATGAACGGCAGCGCAAAGTTCATGGCATGCCAGTAGGGGCGCTTGACCAGGTCTTCGAGTGCGAAGTTCTCCTCTTCACCGGCATCCTTCATCCTGCTGGCCGTCCACTGGTCAAGAGCCTTGTCTATGTCCTTGCATGGAATCTCGCCCACGCAGTCGTTGAACTTATAGGCCCAGTCGCGCAAAGCCTGGTCGCGCTTGGCGTCCTCCTCGGTGTAGTCACGGCTCTGGCGCATCTCGAAATTAGAGTTTCCCAGAGGCACTGCCGTCAGACGGAATAGCAGACCGCCACCGAAGTTCTGCGTTGTCGTCTGCTTGTCCAGAGCCGTCTGGGTACCGCTGTACACGCCATTGAAATGGACGTCGTACTCGCCTACCCTTGAACTAGAGGTCTTCAGATAACTGCCGTCGGGCTCGTTGTGGAAGCCCTTGTAGAACAGTTTTTCGATGTTCATGTACTCCTTCCGCATCTGGCGCTGCAGGTCCTGCAACTCGCTGTTGAAGTGGAAGATATGGAGCGGCCATTCCATTCCGTTGATGATTTCCTTGGCGTTGAACTCCGCCTCGCGTATGGCGGCAGCCGATGTCTCGGATGGCATGCAGCGGAACACTCCCTTCGGGCGTGGCGTCTTGTTCTTCTCGCCGCCGCTCTTCTGGTCGCGCTCCTCGTTCCAGCGGTTCAGGGCGTCGATCTGTGCCATGTCCGACTTCTTCACGGGTTCCATCAGCAGGCGGTACAGGTCTACGGCGATGTGCTTGCCCGAGCCTGAGCGGCCTATCAGTTCGAGGATGCAGTTGAGACGGCACACACGGCCTGGCTCCATGCCCGAGCGATACCAGCAGCGGGTCATCAGCGTCATGGCAAAGGCTCCGCCCAACAGCAGGGCTGCAATGTAGTGGCGACGCTTCAGCCGATAGCACAACAGACGGAGGAAGTCGAAATACGGGAACAGTTTCTCCACCTCGATGCCGATACGCTCCAGCATGGTCGCAATACCATACTCGGCTGCGGCCAGTTCGCGGCCTTCGGCTGTCAGGTGGGCTTCACCGCTCAACTGACGGTAACTGCGGCCAGTCACCAGTTTGATGGCGTCGCGCATCTCTTTCGATGGCTGCGGCTCGCCGTAGTTCTCGGCCTCGCGCTTCTGCATGCGCTTCTGGGCGGTCTGAAGGATGCGCTCAATTTCATCCATGCCGCGCTCCCTGACCACGTCCTGCACCCACGTTAGCGACAGCAGCACGCGGCGCACACGGTCCAAGTCGCCGTCGCAGACCACAATGACATCAGTGGCCACCTTCAGGGCGAACTTGTGACGGGAGCCTTCGGGCGCACCTTTAGGCAGCATCGTGTTGATGAAGTCCACTACGGGATGACCGAAGGCAACTACCGGCTCGTCATCTGCAGGCGAAGCCCTCTGGGACACTGTGCTTAATCCGACGTCAGCAATAGCCGTCTGGGCTTCAGGGGTTAGTGACTCGACAGAGGCAGGAGCCTCGTCAAAACGGTTCTCGGGATTGGTGGGGGCACAGTGGCCCTCACCCTGACGGTACGAGTCGCCGAACAGTTTGTCGGCCTCGTTCTGAATAAAATCCTTATTTTCGCTCATTTGAAGAGTTTTAAGGGGTTAATAACTATATGACTTAAAAAAGATTTTCTTTGTCGACGAAGAAAATGTCCTCACGGCGCGGGGCGTATGAGATGCGACTGGCGTCGATGCACGAATCATCCACCACAGGCTTGCCCGTGCTGCCCAGCACACCCATCAGTCCGAGGTCACGGGCCAGGCAAATCTGGTTGTCGGCAATGTTGCCCAGTTCAGGCCTCAGTTCGCACACCAGCCGCAGACCGTGACCCGACGATGTCTTGTGGGCCAGTCGTACCTGCCATGGGAATCCTGGAACCTGCGTACGCTGAAACACCTCGTAAGGGTCTAAAAGCATCTTGTCGGCATCGAACATGAACAGCCCTGACAGGTGTATGCCCTTCAACTGACGGCGGCGGCGCATCACCGGCTGTCCGTTATCATCCAGTACAGAGTTGCCCCACTTGTCTGTCTTGGGTACGAGGTCGAACTCCGAGGCAGCGAAGATGAAGCACGGTAACGACATCTTCAGCGAGTTTGCCCACTGTAACAACTTCTCGCCGGTGCTCAACTGTCTGAACAACTCTCCCGCACGGGGCATTACGTCGCGCTTCAGGCAGAACTGCTGGAAGTCGCTGTTCAGCGTCCACTTGTCCAGAGGCAGGCCGTGAGCCACGGCATACTCCACCGCCTGGCGGGTGGCTATTTTCCACGCCACCACAGCCGAGTCGATGATTGAGAGAAACACAGCGAGCGTGCAAGGCAGGCACTCGCCAAAAAACTGATTGTCTTGATAGACAAAACGATAATTCTGTTCCATACGCGTACATTATTTTAATTCGTGAGATTTGTTTACTTCGCTGTTCAGGATGTCCTGGCGATAGCGTCCGATGGTGACGTTCGCTTGAGCCTGCGCCTGCAGCAGCATGCGCTCGATGTTCGGATTGCAGTCCAGTTCGGTCAGAATGCTCACCTTGCCGCCTTTCGTGTCGAGCCACACCTTCAAAGTCTGGCCGTCGTCGTAGAGCATACGCCCCTCAGAGCCCTCGGGCATCGACGGTGCTGACTTGCAATGACCTTCTGTCAGCACCCTCAGGATGTCGTATGCCTCACCCACGGG
>CAMHIM010000134.1 GCA_946185225.1 uncultured Prevotellaceae bacterium | reverse complement strand
CACGTTTCTTGATGGTGCGATAGTTGGCATCGACGTAGTTCACAATGTCCATAAAGCTTTCTGGAATGGTAGCAACGGCAGGAGTCGTGGGACCCGTACCTCCGTCGCGGAAGCCCGGCGTGTACATGCCGAACGACCACTCACCAGGCGCTGCCTGACAATTGGGATTGCCATTAGGCATCACGACAATCATAGGTTTGGCCTTGCCGGTAGCAATGAGGTTGTCGAGAATCTGTGCGGCACGACCGAGTTCACTCCAGGCATTCTCGTCGCCACCAGAACCGTGAAGCAGATACATCACGGGATACTTGCCACCCTTATTGTAGCCAGGGGGCGTATAGATGGTCATACGACGCTGCATCTTCAGCGTGGGACTGGGATACCAGACTTTTGAGAGATTGCCGTGAGGCACTTCGTTCACCTTATATAGGTCGCCTTTATCGCCCTTCTCCTTGCTGACGATGAAGATATTGGTGAAAGACACGATGTCGCGGTTCACATAGATGTTGGCAGGATCTTTCACGCCCGTCAAGCCATCAATATTGAAGGTGTAGCTGTACATCTCTGGAGCCAGTTTGTCGCTCGTGTAGCTCCATACGCCGTTTTTGCCTTCTACGAGTTCCGCTACGCCTGGCGCATCGTATTTGCCATAGCCCGGCACATCAATCTGATGTGTGGGCAGAAAGTCGCCAGTTACCTCAACCTTGATTGCTTTGGGGGCATAGAGGTTAAACGTCACTGTGCCGTCAGGGTTGACAACGGGTGATTGTACGCTGGCACTATTGAAGAGTTTCTCCTGTGCCGAGGCACCCAGACAGCAAACGGCTGCGAGCGCCAATGATATGATAGTCTTTTTCATCTTTTTTACCTTTTTACTTTTTTACCTTTTCAGCAGGTTCAGTTTCACATTGGGTTTCATCACATTGTTTACCTTCTTGGTCCAGGCCTTGACCTTTGCGGTGGCTGTTGCCTCGACGTCGTTGGCAGAAGAACAAATCAGGAAGGTATAGACACCAGCGTCGGTTTTCCAAGCAGACGCTTTTTCGTTGAACGAGGCGAGGTCTTCGGCCTTTACCGTCATAGTAATGGTCTCTGTCTGTCCGGTTCCCAGCAGACGGGTCTTGGCATAGTTGCGCAATTCCTTTTCGGGCTTGTTCAGCTTCTTGCTGTTGGGAGCCGCTACGAAGAGTTCCACGACGTTACGACCGGGGCGGGTGCCTGTGTTGGTGACCTTGACGGTGACGGTAATCAAATCACCGTCCACAGTGGCGGTGGCGTCAGAATAGGCAAAGGTCGTGTAGCTCAGTCCATAGCCGAAGGGATATGCCACAGGCTTGTTGAACGAGTCGAAGTACCGATAGCCTACATAAATATCCTCCTCGTAATTGGTGAAGTCGATGTTGGCCTCAGGCTTACGCTCCTTGGGGGCCTTGTCCTTGTCGTAGCCCCACATGAACATGGCACCAAGGGTCTTATCATCAACGTTGGCGGGAAAGTTCTTGTCGGCATAAGCATCACCGTATTTAATTTGGAAGGTCATCGGCAGTTTGCCACTGGGATTCACACGGCCGCTGAGCACGTCGGCAACAGCGAAACCGCTCTCCTGACCGCCTTGCCAGGTGCAGACGAGGGCATCCACCTGATCCTGCCACGAAGCCACGTCGATGGGCGAGCAGATGTCGAGCAATACCACGACCTTCTTGCCCTTGGCGTGATAAGCCTCGCTGACAGCCTTGATGAGCTGTTTCTCACCCTCCTTCAGATAGAAGTCGACCTCGCTGCGGTCGGCTGCCTCACCGCTCTTGCGACCTAACGAAATGATGGCAACATTACTACCCTCGACGGCAGCATTCAATTCGTCAGCCGTAAACTGCTTCTCGTCAGCACGGGCCGGAGGCAGCAGCGAGAAGGGCGGACGACCATCAGGGAACAGTCGCTTTTCCTCAGCAGCAAGGTGCTGCGTGTAGGTAGCAATCAGTGGCTTGTAAACTTCGTAGCCGACACTGCGCAGTCCCTCAACCAACGATACGGTGTAGTGACCAACGCTGGTGCCGCCGAATCCGGAACCGCCCGAAATCCAGTCGTAGCTGGTGCATCCGAACAATGCCACGCGCTTACCTGTTAGAGGCAAGATGCCGCTATTCTTCAGTAGCACGATACCATCGGCACCCACCTCGCGGACCACCTGAGCGTGCGCCTTCAGGTTAGGCTCATTGCTATATTTGTAGCCCTTAAAGCTGTTTGTTTTGACGACATATTCCAGGATGCGCTTTACGTTGGCGTCCAGCACCTCCATCGGCAGCGCACCGCTCTTGGCAGCGGCCAGAATGGCCTCGTACTGCTTCGGCTGTCCGGGTTGCAGCATGTCGTTGCCAGCCAGCATGGCGGCTACGGCATCGTCACCGGCATTCCAGTCACTGACGTACATACCCTTCCAACCCCACTCGTCGCGAACGATGGTGGTCAGCAGTTCGTGGTTCTGTACGGCATACGGACCGTTCAGCTTGTTATACGACGTCATGATGGTCCACGGGTCGCTCTCCTTCACCATAATCTCGAAGGCCTTCAGGTATATCTCGCGCAGGGCACGCTGTGACACCTGTGAGATGTTGTTATTGCGGTTCGTCTCCTGGTTGTTTGCCACAAAATGCTTGGGACAAGCGGCCGTGCCCTCGCTCTGCACACCACGCACATAGCCAGCGGCGATGGTGCCTGAGAGGTATGGATCCTCCGAGTAGTACTCGTGGTTACGTCCGCACAACGGATTACGGATGAGGTTCATCGCCGGAGAGAGAATCCAGTCGAGTCCGAACTCTCGCACCTCGTTGCCGATGCCCTGTCCGATTTTGAACGCAGCCTCGCGGTCCCATGTTGAAGCCAGTGTAGGCGAAGCTACGAAATCAGTGGGATAATAGTCACGATGATCCCATGTCCGCTTGGCATTCATGCGCAGACCCTGTTGCGAGTCGGCACAATAGGTCTCGGGGATACCCAGTCGCTCCACGCCGAACGTGCTGCCCGCCGTACCTGGGAACTTGTCATCGTCATTATAGTGCATGCCGGTTCCTAATATGAAGTGGCACTTCTCCTCCAGCGTCATCGCATTGACAATTTCGTCAATGTTGCCAGCCGTGAGCTTCTGGGCGGATGCACAAAGGCTGTAGCCGCACAGGGCGACTACAACTATTATCAATCTACAAATCTTCATAGCGTATTATCGTTTTAAGAGATTCATCTTTGTTTGGGGTTTCAGCACGTCGTGAGCCTTCACCTGCTGGTTCTTGACAGGAGCCGTGAGGGTGGCCTTGACGTCAGCAGCAGAGGCGGCGACGAGGAACTGGTATTCACCCTCGGCGACAACCCATGCAGAGGCTGTCTCGTCGAAAGAAGCCAGCTGGTCGGCGGTGATGCTCAATGTGAGGGTCTCGTTCTCGCCAGGCTTCAGACTCTTTGTCTTGGCGAAAGCCTTCA
>CAMHIM010000133.1 GCA_946185225.1 uncultured Prevotellaceae bacterium | reverse complement strand
AAGGCAGGCATGCACGAACTGAACGGCAACGACATCGAGAGCATTCAGGTGCTGAAGGATGCTGCCTCGGCATCTATCTATGGTTCGCGTGCTGCCAATGGTGTCATCATCATCACCACCAAGAAGGGTAAGGACGGCAAGGTGAAAGTGAACTTCGACGGAAGCGTGGCCACCTCGTTCTACACCAACAAGATTGAGACGATGAACGCCAGCGAATGGGGCCGTGCCTACTGGCAGGCCTCGGTGAACGACGGTCTGAACCCTAACAACAACAATCTTGGCTACAACTACGACTGGAGCTACGACAATATGGGAAATCCCATTCTGAACCGAATGACCATGAACATGTATCTCGACGAGAACGCCACGGTGCGCACGGGCGACACCGACTGGTTTAAGGAAATTACCCGTACGGGCGTGGTTCAGCAATACAACCTGTCGGTGAGCAACGGAGGGGAGAAGGGCAACGCCTTCTTCTCATTAGGATACTACGACAACCAGGGCACCATCAAGGACAGCTACTTCAACCGCCTGTCGGCTCGTGCCAATGCCGATTACAAGCTGTTCGACGGTAACGTGGTTCTCGGCGAGAACTTCACCATCAACCGGACGAAGGGCGTCGACGCCCCCGGCGGCGTACTGGAGCACGCCTTGGAGTTCAACCCCAACTTCCCCATCTATGCCGAGAACGGCAAGTATGCCCAGGCTCTGGGAGCCTACTCTGAGCGCGAGAATCCGCTGAGCATGATCGACAATGCCAAGGACAATGAGTACACACAGTGGCGTATGTTCGGCGATGTGCACCTGAGTGTCACACCATTCAAGAATTTCATGGTCCGCACCACCCTAGGTATGGACTACACCCAGAAGGAGCAGCGTTTCTTCACCTATCCTATCGCCAACGGTAAGGTGATGCGCACCGAATCGGCCGTTGAGGGCAAGCAGGAGCACACCATGCGCTGGATGTGGAACGCCATCGCTACCTATAATATAGAAATCGACAAGCACCGTGCCGACCTGATGATTGGTACCGAGGTGAACCGCATGGACTACAAGATGAACAGTGCCAAGCGCTACGAGCTGGCCATCCTGAATACAGACTATATGTGGCCCAGCGCCGGTGCCGGGCGCCAGCTGGCCGAAGGTTTCGGCGAGGGATTCTCGCTGGTATCCTTCTTCGGTAAGGCTAACTACACCTACGACGACAAGTATCTGGCTTCGTTCACCATCCGTCGCGACGGTTCGAGCCGTTTCGGTTCGCACAACCAGTATGGTACATTCCCCTCGTTCAGTGCCGGCTGGCGCATTAGCGAAGAGAAATTCATGGAGAACACCAAGAGCTGGCTCGACAACCTGAAGCTGCGCTATTCTTGGGGACAGACTGGTAACCAGGAGATTTCGAACACCGCACGCTACACACTCTACAAGTCGGTGGTATCGACAAGTCTTTGGAACAGCGATCAGGCTGGTTCCTCTTACGACATTGCCGGCCGAAACGGCGGCTACGACCTGGCCAACGGCTACGTGCGCAATCAGCGCGGAAACGACGACATCAAGTGGGAGACCAGCACCCAGCACAACATCGGTGTTGACTTCGGCCTTCTGAACGGCGACATCTACGGCAGCTTCGACTGGTTTAACAAGAAGACCACCGACATTCTGCTCTTCATGGACGGAATCGCCGCCATGGGTGAAGGCAATGGCCAATGGATCAATGCCGGTGAGGTGAAGAACAACGGTTGGGAACTCTCGCTGGGCTATCGCCATCGTCTGGCCAACGGATTCTCGTGGGACGTCAACGGTAACATCAGCCGCTACGTGAACGAGGTGTCAAGACTGCCCGAGACGGTGGCTGCCAGCGGACGCTACGGCGGTAACAGCAAGAAGACCGTCATCGGTCATCCCATGTACTCACAGGTAGGCTTCATCTACGACGGCATCTTCAAGAGTCAGGAGGAGATTGACAACCATGCAGCACAGGACGGTGCCGGCCTTGGCCGCATCCGCTATAAGGACCTGAACGGCGACGGTGTCATCACCGAGGACGACCAGGACTGGATATACGACCCGACACCCGACTTCACTTGGGGTCTGAACATCTACCTGCAATACAAGAACTTCGACCTGACCATGTTCTGGCAGGGCGTGCAGGGTGTCGACATTGATTGCCGCGGATTTAAGTCGCAGACCGACTTCTGGGCAAACTCACTGATTAACGTGCCTTACCTGAATAAAGGCGTGCGCGTGCTTGACGCATGGACCCCGTTAAACAATGGAAGTGAGATTCCCGCTCTGACTTTGTCGGACACCAACCGCGAGGGACGTATCTCGTCTTACTACATTGAAAACGGCTCGTATGTAAAGCTACGCACCATTCAGTTGGGTTACAATGTGCCCAAGAGCATTACCGACAAGCTGCGAATGGACCGCATCCGCGTATATGCCTCGGCCCAGAACCTGCTGACCATCAAGAGCAGCAAGTTTACCGGTGCCGACCCCGAGAACCCCGGATTCAACTACCCCATCCCTCTCAACCTCACTTTCGGACTCAATGTCTCATTCTAAAGGTAAAAAAGTAGAAAATTAAAAAAGTAAAAACTGAAGTTATGAAAGCAACAATATTTTATAAGGTAAAGAACTTGGTGAAAATGGTTTTACCTTTTTACCTTTTTGCCCTTTTACCTTTAACATCGTGTTCCGACTTCCTGGAGGAGCAGGTGCCGCAGGCTACGCTGACTCAGGACGAGGTAAAGAAACCTGAGTATATCGACAACGTTCTGATTTCAGCCTATGCCGGACTGCTCAGCATCGAGGACATGAACTCCTCGTTCTCACTCTGGAACTACGACACCCGCTCTGACGATGCATACGTCGGCGGTTCGAATCCCTCTGACGGTGAGCCCTTCCACATTCTGGAGCAGCATACAGGTGTGATGACAACCGACTGGCCCTACAACGATATTTGGCTGCGTTTCTACAAATACCTTTCGCGTATCAGCCTTTCGCTCGACATGCTGGCCGTTGCCGACCAGGAGAACACCACCATCCAGCAGCGCACTGCCGAGATGAAGTTCCTGCGGGCCTACGGACATTTCCAGCTGAAGCGCCTGTTCAAGAATATTCCATTCGTCAACAAGCTCAACATGCAGGAAGAAGACTACAACAACCTGACAAACACAGAATACACCAACGACGAGGGTTGGCAGCAGATTATCAACGACCTGGAAGACGCCTATGCCGTATTGCCCGCCACGCAGGCCGACAAGGGTCGCCCAACGAGAGCTGCCTGTGCCGCCTTCCTGGCAAAGGTTTATCTCTATAAGGCATATCGCCAAGACGATGCCAATTCGAACCAGGTGACCGCTATCAACGATGCCGACTTGCAGAAGGTGGTCGACTACACCGCTCCCGGCCTCTATGCCGGCTACGGACTGGAGAACGACCTGCACAACAACTTCCGTCCTGAAGAGCAATACGAGAACGGCAAGGAGAGCATCTGGGCCATTCAGTACTCGAAGAACGACGGTA
>CAMHIM010000132.1 GCA_946185225.1 uncultured Prevotellaceae bacterium | reverse complement strand
CCTATCAGAAAGAGTCCTCTGTTGCCAACCGCTTACGTGGAGTCAATGGTATCAGGTTCGGCTCGAACGATAGCGACCAAGAAGTGGAACTGGCTACTGCAGCACCTGCGGCCTCGTATGCCCAGGAGACCCGTTTCCATAAGGTTAAGAAGGGTGAGACACTCTACTCTATTGCCCGCCATCGCGGAACGACAGTAGATGCCATCATGAAGTTGAACCACCTCTCGAAGCGCTCAAAGATCCGTCCCGGTCAGATTCTGAAGTTCAACTAAGACAGACTATACATCGTATTATTATATACAGACGGCACCCTCAAACAGAAGGTGCCGTCTTGTTTTTCTGATAAAAGCCACAAAAAAACTCTATCCATACTTAACATTCGTGCCTCACATGCGTATCACACTATAGAATGACCCACGAAGCGTTTGAACATATCGCCCAGGAGCTACGCCCCTGCCTGCTTGGTATAGGGCGGCGATTCTTCCATAAAGAAGAGACGGCAGAAGATATCGCACAAGAGACACTCATGCGACTCTGGCTGGTGCGCGAGCAGATAGACCCGCAGATGGGAATAGAACCCCTTGCCCAGCGTATGGCAAAGAACCTCTGTGTGAGCGAATGGCGCAAAAGACAGGTACGTCAGACGGCACAGCTGACTGCAACCCTGTCGCAGTCAGCCACCACCAGTCCAGAGGCTGCCACCCGCCAACTCGAGGCCAACGAGGCAATAGCCCGCCTGAGGGAAGCCATCAGCCTGTTGTCCCCCGCAGAGCAACGACGGAATGATCATACACAAACAGACTGTCATTGAATAATATTGATTAACTTTGCAGCAATGAAACGACTGTTATACTTCATGGCATTTATAGGAGTGCTGCTGCCCGCCAAAGCACAGACCATCGTTCGCGACGCGAGTGACGGACAGCCCGTCATTCAGGCCTCCGTCTACGACGAGCAGGGCAAGATCATCGGTGTCACCGATGCCGACGGACTGCTGCCACACGTGGGCGACAGCAAAACCATACGCCTGACACACATCGCATACCAGCCCTTGGATGTGCGGGTAGAGCAAATAGGGCAAGAGCTGCGCATGCAGCCTGTGACCTATGCCATCAAGCCCGTAGTGGTAGAAAGCAAAAAGGACGCCTACTGCCTGAAGCTGATGTGCTACTACCGTCAGTATATGGTCAACGGCAAAGGTACGGTGGACGAACTGCCTCCGCTGGTGAGTTTCGTAGACGGCGTATGCAACCTCTATCTGTTCACCGATGACTATAAGACCACCCGGCAGGTGCAATTAGCGAAGCGTCAGGTTGTATCCAACGACATGGAGTCGGGGATGACGGAAGAAGAGCTGCCTGGCATATCCATCCACTCGCTGGCCGAGCGTTATCATGAGGCAATGGACAAGTCGCCCTATACCTTCCAGCAGGACAGCATGCGCCACATAGTGACCACCACCTTCAATGCGCTCTATCCCGACAAGAGCCGTCCGGTGAAGCTGAACATTCTAGACAGTCACAGCAAGTACCGTACCGTGGCGGCCCCCACAATGGTGAAGAACCAGCATCAGACGGTACACCGCATGGGGACATACGCCAAAGTGTCGCAAGGCGACCTGCTGGCCTACAGCGAGGTGCGCCAGCTGAAGGGCACCATGCGCCAGCGGGGACACGAGAAGTATGCCATGAACCTCTGGCTGTTCGACGAATACTTTCCCGTTGAAGCCGAGTTGATGACCAAGCAAGAGTACAAGGCAGAACAGAAGACGCACAAAGCCGCCCAGCACAGCATGTCGCCAGAGGCGATAGACCACTACATCGACGAACAGCACATTCCCGAACTGAGCAGTGACATACAACTCAAACTTGAGATGACACGCAAGCGACAGCAGAAAAGCAAGCAGGCATCAGATGAAGGCAATGGGAAGAACGTGCCCCAAGAGCGCATCTATCTGCAGACCGACAAGCCCTACTATGCGGCAGGCGACACGGTGTGGTTCCGGGCGCACTTGGTGGACGCAGCAACCCACATGCCTGTTAAGCGCTCGCGTTTTGTCTATGTAGAGCTGCACAACCAGCAGGCCGACACCCCGATGCAGCGACTGATGATCCGCTGCAACGAGGACGGTGTGTTTGCCAATGCCCTGCTGTTGCCCAAAGACCTGCCAGGCGGTGTCTACACCTTGGTGGCTTACACCCAATGGATGCGCAACTTCGGAGCAGAGCGTTTCTGCTACCAGCCCCTGACAGTGGCTGGAGGACAGCGTGTGCGAGGGCACCGCATTCCACTGCAGCACCTTTCGCAGCACGATGCCAAGGTCCGCATCAGCGGAGAGGCTGCCACCGAGAACAAGCCCATAACCCTCGACCTCAGCATCCAGGATAAGGGCGGACTACCGCTCAGCGGCACCTTTGCACTCTCCGTCACCGACTACGATGTGGTGAAGCCCGACAGCCTGTTTGGCGACATCCGCCAGAGCCTGCTTCGCCAGCAACTTACCCATAGTGCAGACACGTCCTATACCATCACCTACCCGTTCCAGGAGCAGCAGTTCATCACTGGCCGCGTGAAAGGCTCGCTGGGCCAGCGCATCAAGAATCCGCACCTGCTCGTGGTAAACAACCGGACGGGCCACCGCGAAGAGTTTGAACTCGGCGACAGCACGCGCTTCGCTCTGGCCGTCGACAATCCCAACGGCACAACATTCACACTGGAGGGCACGCGCCGCAGCGGCAGCACCAAATTTGTAGAACTGCAAATCGACTCGCTGACCTTTCCCAAACTGAAGCTGCCCCACTACCGGCTGACCACCGATGCCGCCGACCTCGCTGCCTTCACCACCCAGTCGCAGAGCCAGCAGATGTACAACCGTGCCAGCTACATCGAACTGCCCGAGGTGGAGAAGGTGGGCAAGAAACCCCAAGTGCAACGCCGCAACATGTTTTTTCAAGAGGCTCCAAAGGGTTTCAAGGAAGATGACCCGCAGATAGAACATGCTATTAATATCAAGTCTCTTCTCTATCGATTAGGCATCAGGATTGGCATCGACGATAGTTCTGGCGATGAGTTCCTGTATAACGTTAATACTTTTGTAGATAATGTTGCTGCCGATGACATGGACTTTGTACTGAAAAATCTTCCACCCACCGATGTCAGCTCCATTGAGTACTTTCCGCCTAACAATCCGAGTAATGTGATTTTTGGTGTCCGGCCAGACAGGATGGGCAATGTTCCCGGAGTACTGTTCATCTTCCTGAAGGATGGTTCAGAGATAGTCCACTCCAAGGCCGCCCGCCCGCTGTCGATGGCTACCGTCCGGCAGTTAGGCTACGAACAGCCCGTAGAATTCTACTCGCCACAATATCCCGACCCGTCACAGAAGACGCGCCCCGACCAGCGCACCACCCTCTACTGGAATCCACAGGTCAAGACCGATGCTGAGGGCAGAGCTACCGTCCGCTTCTATGCCTCCGATGTCTCCAAGCGCTACCTCGTCACCCTCGAAGGCGTGAGCGACGACGGCACCATTGTACACCATCAGCGGGTAATCGAATGACAGCCGTTCACCGTACCACGTAGCCGTAGCTGGTCTTCTTGAAGGCCTCAAAGATCCGTCCCGGTCAGATTCTGAAGTTCAACTAAGCAAACATTCACGTC
>CAMHIM010000131.1 GCA_946185225.1 uncultured Prevotellaceae bacterium | reverse complement strand
CACGAATTTCTCAACGAGACATGAACCGCTCACGTCGATACTGCCCGTGTGGTCGTCAGCGCATGATATGAACACCATGCCGATTGCTGTACAGCAAATGATAAGTGCCAGGCTTATCAGATGCTTTATGTTTGTTTTGACTTTCATAATTGATAATATTTTAAGGTATTCTTTTTACAATAATTACCATTGTCCGCAGTTCTGCTTGTAGTGACCGTTAGCGGCCTTCATCTGCTCGTCGGGAATAGGCAGGTATTCATTCTTGTTGGCAGTGAACAGCGAACCACTCAGGAAGTTCATCTTCTCACCCTCGGTGGTATAGAAGCGATTGATGACCTCAGCGGCTTCACCCCAGCGCACGAGGTCGAAGAAACGCTCACTCTCCATGGCCAGCTCCAGGCGGCGCTCCATCTTGACAATCTTCATGGCTTCCTCCTTGGAGTAAGAACCTTTGTACATGCCGATGGCATAGTGAACACCATATTTATTCGGATAGTTGGCCACAACACTGTTGCTGGTCATTGCCAAGGCGCGGTTGCGCACCTGATTGACCAGAGATATGGCCTCGGCGGTCTTTCCAAGCTGAGCCAGTGCCTCGGCACGCATCAGCAGCACGTCAGCATAGCGGAACACGATGCGGTTCATGGAACTTGCCCACTGGTTGTCACAGACAAAGAGGTAGGTGCCGGTGAGCGATGGGTCAACATTCTGCTTCAGCGATACGAAGTAGCCATACATGCCACCCGAGCGGCTCCATGTGTTTGTCTTGCTGATCATGAAGTTGGGGTTGAACATATAAGGAGTGCCGGGGACACCTACGGTCACGAAGAGCCGCGGGTCAACGGTCTGTGCCGAGCCTACCTCGTAGTCGGTAGCGGTAGCAGGAGCGTCGAAGAGGGGCAGTCCGTCGCTGTTGGTGCGATAGGCGTTGACCAGGTTGATAGACGGCTTGTAGAAGTCGCAACCAGCATCGTGAACCTTTGGAATACAGGGAACGATCAATCGGTATGAGAAGTTCAGGTTGCCGTACACTGTACCATCGTTCTTCGAGTACTGAATGGCCCAGATGCTCTCCTTGCCGTTCTCGTACTGCTCCTCCGGACGGAAGTTGTTGTGCATATCGTTCTCCAGACCATAGCCGGAGTAGAGACTTGGGGCAGTGTATTCCACCACCTTCTGCAAGTCGGCATCATTGATGGAGGTCACCTGGTTGGAGTTGGCATCATCCTGGCGATATGCCTTATAGAGATATACCTTTGCCAGGAAGGCAGCACAGGCGGCCTTGGTGGGACGGCCCTTGTCTGCCTGTGTGGCGGGCAATACGGCATAGGCGTCTTCCAGATCGTTGATGATCTGCTGCCAGCCCTCGTCGTTGGTGTATTCTGTATTTGTCAGGTTGTTGTAGTCGTCTTCCTCCATGTTGAGCTTGTTGACGAAAGGAATATTCTTAAACAGGCGCTTCAGTTGGAAGTGTCCGTAAGCACGCAGGAACTTCATCTCTGCGGTGCGCTGCTGGATGGTGGCGTTCTCCTGATCGGCAACGGCCAGTATGTCGAGCGAAAGACTGATGCGCGACAGGTATTTGTAGAAACGTAGCCAGATGTCGTTGTAGGGCCAGTCGTAGGTCATCACGGAAGTATGCTTCTCCAGGATGTGGAAAGGCTCACCGTCAGAGGGATTCGAACCGCCGACGTAGGCATCGTCAGAGCGAGTGTCATAGTTCCATAGAGAGAACGAGGAGTTCATGTCCTCAATGCTGAGCAGTCCGGCATAGGCTGAAATCAGCACATTGTCGATATACTCAGGCTTCTTTACCTCGTCCTGAGTCAGCGTAGCCTGCGGCACCTGCTCATCCAGGAAGTCGGAACAGCTCATGATACCGAAGCAGATGCAGATTATGCAGATAATTCTATATGTCGTTTTCATAATCGTTGCTATATTTTAGAATGAAACATTGAGTCCGAAAGTGAGGTTGAGAGGGATGGGATAGTTGAATCCGGGGTTCTCCGGGTCTGCACCGGTAAATTTGCTGCTCTTGATGGTCAGCAGGTTCTGAGCCGAAGCGTAGATGCGGATGCGGTCCATACGCAGTTTCTCTGTGATGCTCTTGGGCAAGTTGTAGCCCAGCTGGATGGTGCGCAGCTTTACATACGAGCCATTTTCAATGTAGTAGGATGAGATACGTCCCTCGCGGTTGGTGTCCGACGTGGTCAGTGCGGGAATCTCGCTGCCAGGGTTTAACGGACTCCATGCATCGAGTACACGCACACCCTTGTTCAGGTAAGGCACGTTGATCAACGAGTTTGCCCAGAAGTCGGTCTGCGACTTATAGCCACGGCAGTCCACGTCAACACCCTGCACGCCCTGCCAGAACATAGTCAGGTCGAAGTCTTTATACTGCAGGTAGATGTTCAGACCCCATGTGAAGTCGGGTGTCGGGTCGTATATCCAGTCCTGGTCGTCCTCGGTGATGACACCGTCGCCGTTAAGGTCCTTATAGCGGATGCGGCCCAGGCCGGCACCATCCTGTGTGGCATGGTTGTCAATCTCCTCCTGACTCTTGAAGATACCGTCGTAGATGAAACCTACCTGTGAGTACATGGGGTGACCGATGACGGTCTTTTTGCTATTACCGCCGTAGCGTCCACTGGCAGCCACCGTCTCCGGCAGTTTGGATACCTCATTGACGTAGCGGCTGATGTTGCCGTTGATGTCCCATGAGAGACCATTCTCCAAACGATGGCGATAGCCCAGCGAGAGTTCCCAACCGTTGTTCTTCACCTCGCCGGCATTGATCCACTGGCCATTGCCCTCACCCATGGCTGCTACACCATCCATGAAGAGCAGGATGTCGGTGGTCTTCTTGTTGAACCAGTCGAAGCTGCCATAGATGTCGCCGTTGAGAAGTGCGTAGTCAATACCGATGTTGTGCTGGGTGCTGGTCTCCCACTTGATGTCGTCGTTACCGCGCTGTTCGCGCACGTAGCCGTTGGCCAGGTCGTAGCCGCCGTTTCTGCCTGCAATGTCATACGAGGAACCAGCCTGGTTGCTATTCCAAAGACCTGTCGACACCACAGACTTATAGAGCGTGTAGCGGGCAGTATTCGAAATCTCCTGGTTACCGGTCTGTCCCCATGAATAGCGCAGCTTCAGGTTGTCGAGCCAACTCCTGGTGCTCTCCATGAACTTCTCTTCGCTGATGCGCCAGCCGGCACTGAACGAGGGGAAGGTACCATATTGGTTGTGAGAACCGAAGCGGCTCGAACCGTCACGACGGATAGTGAACGAAGCAAGATACTTGTCGTCGTAGGTGTAATTGGCCTTGCCAAAGAAAGACACCAGCGAGAAACCCTCGCCGAAACCTTCGGCCAGCTGGCGTCCTGCACCGGCACTGGGCCACATGTAGTCAGTATTCATAATGGCAAGCTCGTAACGCTTGGCACTACTCATCTTATATTCCATGCGGTTCACCTCGGTACCAATCATGAAGTCGGCACGGTGCTTGTCTATCGCTAAATTATAGGTGGCGATGGCATTCCACATCCAGCGCATGGTGTGCTCCTGTTTGCTCTCCACGGCCGATTCGGTGCGCATCACCTTACCATTGGCGATAGGATAGGTGAAGAAACGCTGCTCCTTCTGGGTGTAGTCCATACCCAGGGTGG
>CAMHIM010000130.1 GCA_946185225.1 uncultured Prevotellaceae bacterium | reverse complement strand
GGTAAGTTTATAGTGTAAAGTTAATTGGCGCAAGATGCAATCGCATCCTGCGCCAGTCTATTAAGCTGTAAGCCGTAAGCTTCTAAGCTGTAAGCCGTTAACCGATGAACGTTATAATATCCTGCGGTACGGCGGCGAAGTTGGTGGCGCCGTGCGCTAGGAGGAACTCCTTGCTGCGGAAGCCCCAGAGGACGGAGATGCAGGGCAGGCCGGCGTTGCGGGCTGTCATGAGATCGACGTCGCTGTCACCGATATATACTGCCTCGACGGGAGCATCGGGGGCGATGTCGAACTTTTCCCTGAGGGCGGCGATGGCCTTGTTCACCATATCGGGTGCGGGCTTGCGCTGCACGTCGGGTGTCTCGCCGATGGCAACGTCGATGATACCGCGGAACCATTCCTCATGCAGTTCCGTCACCCCACCCTGCAGCTTGTTGCTGACGATGGCCTGACGGACGCCGCGGTCGTGCAGTTGGCGGATAACATTCACGATGCCGTCGTAGGGTTTGGTGTTGTCCTTGCAATGCACCATGTAGTGCTGCTTAAAGGCAGCGAAGCATTTTTCGACATCCTCCGCAGAGCCGTTACTGCCCACGGCACGCTCTATCAGTTTGTGCACGCCGTTGCCCACAAACTGCCGCACCTCGTCGTAAGACCGCGTCGGCATGCCGCATTGCGACAATGCGTAATTAGTGCTGTTCATCAAATCAGTCAAGGTATCCATCAGGGTACCGTCCAAATCCCAGATAACAATTTTCATAGTTTTAAAAAATGGGTCCAATAGGTCTAATAGGACTAATAGGACCAATTGCTCTTAATTCAAATTATACGTGTGCACACTGACGGCGCTGGCTGTGGGCAGGTAGTTGATGCCCCACCAGCACATCTGCAGACACACAAAGCCTGTCACGAGGAGCCATAGCGCGAGGCGATGGCGTTGCGGACTGGCAAGACGGGCGTGGAGATAGGTGAGGTAGATGGTCCATGTGGCAGCCGCCCACGTCTCCTTCGGGTCCCACGACCAGTAATGGCCCCACGCCTCTTTTGCCCACAGCGCACCGAAGAGCATGCCGAAGGTGATGAAGCAGATGCCCGTAGAGGTCAGGTCGTCCAACAGCTGCGCATGCTGCGTGAAGAGCGCCGTGACATCCTTCTGCCGCCGGCCTCTCCAAAGCAGATACACCGCCATGAGGAATGCCGCACCGAGGATGGCGTACGAGAACATATAGATGATGACATGGGGTGCAAACCACGGACTCTGCAGCGCCGGCATCAGCGTCTTGCTGTGTATCTCGGGTTTGAAGATGTTGATGCACACAAAGACGGTCGCCATCAGCGTAGAGAACGACAGCAGCCACCGGTAACGCCACCGCATGTAGGTCACAAAGCCCACCACCGGCATGAAGAACGAATACCACAGGCGCGTCTCGCCCATAGTGCGCAGCGGCGGACGTTCCAAGGATATCCACATCAGCGCGATATAGGCAGCGAAGACCGCAATGCCGACAGCCGTCACGGAAAGAGCAGCAGTACGCTTATCCTTCCACGCCAGCCAAGCACCGCACGCCCACAGCGCCACCGCCGGAACAGCAAAATATACGAAGTCAAACCATGTAATCATCTGTTTCAATGTTTTTATGGTTTTTGTTTATATTTATATTCATTATCAACGACTTCAAATTTTAAAGAAGAGAAGGATGGCTCCGAGGAGCAACATAAAGATTCCGACATAGACATACGGTAGCCAAGGGTCGCGGACCAGTTCGAGGACGCTACTCTCGCTCATCCCGCCCATCGCCTCGTTGTACGACAGCTGATAGACCTTCCACCCCATGATGCTGAGGGGCTTGTTCACCAGGATGGTATCGCGCAAGGAATCGCCGTCGGCAGTGAAGAGCGTGACGTCCGAGGCATAGCGCTTCGGACCGCCGCCAAGCTCTGCGGGATGCATCTCGATGGAGAAGTCATTCAGCCGTATCGCAAAGTCGAGCTTATGCGGACGGTTCTGCATGTCATACGCCAACTGTTCCCTACCGCCTTCCGGTATCGCCACGCGCAGCTTCTGTATGTCGGCATTGCCAAGCGTTCCGCAGACGAGGGCCATGAAGAGTCCGACATGTGAGAACAACGCCCCCCAACGTCCCTTCCTACCGCCACGCCACGATCGCAGTGCCAGCAGCTGACGCACCGATACCGCACCGACGATAAGCGTCATCCACAGATATGGAAGCACAAACACCCACGACGACAGGAGGTCGTTGCCAAAGCCCATGACGACGGTGACGATGCTGACATACACAAGGGACACGACAGCCGCCTTGCCGCTGGTGAGGTATCTTATGGCGCTGCTTCTATTGCCGAAAAACACCAACGCCACAACCAACGCCAGCACCACCGCCAGCGCTATAATATTAAAAGGAAAGGCAAACAGCGCCCAGTCGATGGCACCGACAGATAACTGGAGCAGGATGCCCACAACAGCAAGTCCCGCTCCAATCACTAAACCTTCTCTATATGTCCAAGGATTTTTCAATTATGAATTTTTAATTTTGAATTAAGAATTTTGAATTAAACAAAAGCCTTTGACCTTAGACCTTTGACCTTTTACTCCCAAATATGATCCTTCGGGAATGGTTTGCCGCCCCAGGCTTTTTCCTGTGTTATATCCTCGGCAGGGTCTGTCCAGAATGGGTCGTCGGCAGGCAGACCCAATGGCAGTAAAACCTCGGAGGTGATATACAGCGAACCGTTGTTCGTGTACCAGTCAGCCACCTCTGGCTGTCTGCCGCAAAAGCCGATAGTCAGGAATCCTTTTTCGTTAAAGTTGCCCGGAGCGTCCCACATGCGGTGCATCACCTTTGTGAGGGCTTTTCGCACTTGGCCGTTAGTAAGATCCTTCGGCAGCGTCTTCTGCCACGCCACCCACGCTAACGGTTGCATGGCAGCGAGACGGTAAGGGATGCTGCGGCCGAATACGGGGAAAGTACCCTCGGGAGAGATGAAGCGCTCAAGGATGATAGAGAACTTTTGGCAACGCTTCAGGGCACGGGCGTAGAAGTCTTTGTAGTTTATCTTCCAACCGTAGCCGCGTACATCACGCATCGTAGCAAGTGTCTCAAGATACATGGCATGGAAGACGTAGCTGGAGTAATAGTCGAAGGCAAACGTGCCCTGACCGTCAGAATACCAGCCGTCACCCACATACCATTCCTCACACTTGCGGACAGCACCATTTACGCGGTAACTGTCATAAGGCGCACCGGCCTTGGCGAGGAACGACTCTATCTCCGCAGCAAACAGCAGCCAGTTGGTATATGGCGGCTCTACGCGGCGAAGACGGGTGAACTCATCAATATAACGTGCCTTCGTTGTCTCATCAAGAGGTTTCCACAGCGCATCAAAGCCGCGTATCAGCGACTCTGCGATATATGCTGCATCCACCAATGGCTGTCCTTCCTTACGCCACAGCAGATAGTCCTTCGAGTCAGGATTCACAGCCTCGGCATACGCCTTCAGGGCCCATTCCTTCACCTTCCGGCGCTCCTTACCTTCGGGGGTATCATCATCGGGCAACGAAAGCCACGGAGCAATACCGGCCATCAGGCGACCGAAGCATTCCATATAGGTGACACGCTTATCGCGTGAATCGAAAGATGGGCTGACCTCTATCTGCATCTCCGTGGAGAGCATGCCACGCGACATCGGTTCAAGAACTGGCGCCGCAATACGGTAAGCCTGAGAAGCCCAGTATTCACGGTCGGACATTACACGCTGCTGCTTCTTTGCAGCGAAAGAGGCAGCAACACCAAAGACAACAAGTGTCAGGATAAG
>CAMHIM010000129.1 GCA_946185225.1 uncultured Prevotellaceae bacterium | reverse complement strand
GCGGATGTGGGCCTCGGGATTCCATTTTCTGTCGAAAGTCCAAAGGGCATTGATGGCATGGAATTCTGGGCTGCCTGCAGCCTGTTGGAGGTTATCGGCCAGCCAACCGCTGTGGCCTCCGTCTCTGCGACAGGCATAATAGTAGGCACGCAATCCCCAAGGACAGGGGTCGAGCACTTTGTCGGTGTAAGCATAATGGATGTTCTCGTCGAGGATGTTCTTTGACAACTGGCAGTGGATGAGGAAGAACTGCGAATCGTGATGATAGCGGCCTAACGTGGTAGGACGCAGGGCATCGAACTTGGAATCGACAATGACGAGCTTTTTCGAGGCATCGCCACGTCCGTCGTGCCAGATAATAGCGTGGCCGTCGCCCTCAAAACGGCAGCGGGTGGCATAGCACCAACCACGCGGGCAGAGGAAATCAACGCCCCGACAGCGTAGGTAGAGGTCGGCGTGGTAGTACATGCCGTTGCCCTCGGGAGCCCATAGCGAGAGGGCATCGTTGCCATCCGACCAGATGTTGCTGTTGATGATGATGGTGCGGGTGGCTCTGCCATAGACGCTGAACTGGTGTTTGGTGGTGTTCTCGACGGTTGTGCCATAATTGTTATAGATGGTCAGACCGCTGATGACGCAGTCGTCGGCACCCTCCAGCAGTTCTACGACACCATGCTTCACCTCGCGTCCGTGATAGTCGTTCACCACGGGCTTGCTGCTGAGTTCTGCCAGTTGGATGATGGTGCTGTCGCGCTGTTCGCCCACCAGTACGATGTTCGGTCGGTCGATGATGACTTTCTGCTGATACACCCCCTTGCGGATGAGAATCTTATAGGGCTTATCAGACTGAGCGGGGGCACGCTCGATGGCAGCCTGTATGCTCTGGCCTGCCGTGACGATGGCGTCGAAATCGGCATAGTGGATTTCCGGCTGGCGATACATCTCGATGGTGCCGTTCTCGTTGGCGCCCTTGGTCTCAAGACTGATGAATACTTTATGTTGCGGATCGTTCTTGGCAGCCCATTCCTCGTAAAGGGGGAACAGGGGAGCAATGCGGTCGATAAACCATCCGTAGCCGTTGCGACGCTCATGACCTATCTGTTCCAGTCGGCGACGTGGTATGCCGTCTCTGTCGCAAACGAACGGTTCGCAGCGTTTCAAATCGTAATAGCGTGCCCAGATGGGGGGAGCCGTAGGGTCTTCCTCCAGCCATGTCTCGCTGTCAGCTCGTGCCCAGCGGCCTGTGCGACAGATGCGCAGTCCCGTCAACTTGTATTTGTTGAACCACCGCA
Source organism: uncultured Prevotellaceae bacterium (assembly GCA_946185225.1). Lineage (GTDB taxonomy): Bacteria > Bacteroidota > Bacteroidia > Bacteroidales > Bacteroidaceae > Prevotella. Next base: position 2,572 of record CAMHIM010000129.1, on the reverse strand, counting down.
TGGCAGCATGGATGGAGCGCTTGACACGCTCGTCGGGGTGGGGCAGACTCATCAGCAAACGGGTGATGCCTCCGGTCTCAGACGAAGCATACGACGGTAATTCATAAGCGCGGGCAGGAGCAGGAAGATAGGTGTCGCGATAGTGTTGCTGGCACCATACGGTAAGTTCGCCGTTCGTGACAATCTGTGTGGCGAGGATGCACTCAATGCCCTTATTGAAAGCCTTGAGCATCTGTTTCTTGAGTTGTCTGTCCACCAAATTGCTATCATAGGGAGGGCGCTGCTCTGCCACGTTGCGGAGCATCTCGAGCGTATTCACCATCGCATCGTCGTTATAGGTGATGTGTATCTGATAACCATGTGGATGAGGCCAGAATTGCGGCCACCCGCCATTATCGTACTGTCCGCTGAGCAGATACATGATGCCTTTTTGGAAGGCGTCGCGATACTGCCGGTCGCCTGTAGCCTTGTAGAGACGTGCCAGAAAGGCGAGTTGCATGTTGGTGGCTCCGTTGTCGGTGGTGGAGTCGTCGATTCGCTCCTTTTCTTTCAACAGCGAGTCGCGCTCGGTGTCAGACAGCGGGCGCGACATGTCGATGTTCTTAGGCCATCCGCCTGTAACGCGCTGATAGAGCAATACTTGCTGACCGATGCGCTGTGCTTCTGCCGTCTGGTAGAAAGCTGGGTCGGTTTCGATGAGTCCGTTGGTGCGCTGTGCGTGACCGGGCATGACAGCCAGCAGTGCTAATAAAAATAATAATGTACGCATGATAAACCAGATATGCATGAAAAATGTCTGTATGCTGCCGTAGTGGTTACTCATCACACGGTAGCGTTCTTTTAGTGAAGCCCGATGGTTTTGTGTGGTATTACCTCCCTCCAAGAAGTCGGCAAGAACAGTGTTGGTGTTGACCAGTGGCAGTCGCATTTGTTCAGCGCGCTTCATCACCCGGATGCACCAGTCAACGTCTGCCGAATGGCGATATTGCAGGTCGTAGGTTTCCTGCTGGGCAATATCTGTGCGCACATAGAAGGCTTGGTGGCATACCAGCATGCCCTGGCGAAACGAGCGCCAAGACAATTCCTTGGGAGGGCGCAAACGGCGCAGGTGGAGGAATTGCCCCTCAGCATCTACAATAGCCGTATCGCCGTAAATGACGACACAATCCTTAACCCTTAACCCTTCACCATGAACCACCTCCAGTGTGTCGTCGGCGTGTAGGGTGTCACCGGCATTGAGGAAGACGAGGTAGTCGCCCGTTGCCATACGCAGTCCCTTGTTCATGGCATCATAGAGACCACGGTCGGGTTCTGACTGGATGACGACCTGATAGGGACTCTTGGACTTATAGGCTTCAGCCATCGCCACTGTACCGTCTTTTGAGGCACCGTCGATGATGAGATGCTCGATGTCCTGATGGGTCTGACGACTCACGCTGTCGAGGGTACGTTGCAGCACAGATGCTGCGTTATAGGTTACTGTGATGATCGTTATCTTCATAGATGTCAATATATCGCTGGGCAACACTCTGTTGCGAATAGTTATGCTTTACTTTCTTCAGACAGGCTGCACTGACCTCATCGGCTGTTGACTCGAAGAGTACCCAATGGATGCCTTTCGCCAAGTCGGCAGCATCGCGGTAGGCGGCTACATACCCCGTCTTGCGGTGGTCAATCTCTTCGGGAATACCGCCGATGTTGAAACCGATGCATGGTACACCGCAGGCCATCGCCTCCATGATGGTGTTGGGCAGATTCTCGGAAAGGGAAGGCAGTACGAAGACGTCGGCGGCATTATATACTTTTACAATGCGCTGCTCGTCGTTCACATAACCTAAAGGATAGCTCTCAAAAGGCAGCTGCTGGGTGACTTCCTCGGCATGGCCGCCCAAAATGACGACAGCGGTGTTGTCGGTCATCTCGGGATACTGGCAGGAAAGTTGCTGACAGGCTTCCGTCAGGTATTGCATACCCTTGTAGGGATTGGTGGCACGCTGCGAGACGAAAAGGACGAGACGCTTGTCGGCGGGCAATCCTAACTCCTGGCGTACCTGCTGCCTGTTGAGTGGACGGTAGATATGGGTGTCGATGGGGTTGGGAATACTCGTCACCGTCTGTCCCTTGAGCAGAGCACTCTTGCTTGCCTCGCCCGCCAACCACTGACTGCAGGCTACGAAGGTGATGTGATGGCCGCTGAGCATCTGCTGCTTCCTGCGCCAGACAGATGCCGATAAGTCGTGAGGACCACCGCCGCCAGGCAACAGCCGGCATTGTTGGCATCCCGTCTCAAACTTACGGCAGTCGAGTGTCAGGTGGCAGATGGCTGTGGCAGGCCAGATGTCGTGCATCGTCCATACCACACGCTTGCCGCTCTCCAGAATCATACGGATGTCCCGTAACGACAGCATACCCTGATTGATCCAGTGCAGGTGGATGACGTCGGCCTCTTGGAACTCGGGCAGACGGGTGATGTCGGAACCGGCATTGGCGATATCGACATCAAAAAGGTGTTGACGCTGAAAACGGAGGTGGAACCACACACATAAACGTTCCCAGAGGAAATGCCATTGGA
>CAMHIM010000128.1 GCA_946185225.1 uncultured Prevotellaceae bacterium | reverse complement strand
TTGTCAGCGGTGCCTCACAGCCCAGCCTGAAGAGTGGTGTCACCGTCAGCAGCGGCAGCAGCATCTTCGACGGAGTAGGCTATACAGGTGCCACCGTCACTGGCGGCACAACAGTCAGCCTTTCGTCCTATTCTGGCGGCAACCAAGGTGGCGGTGGTGGCGGCCCAGGCGGTGGCGGTCCTGGAGGACACTAAACCAAAATTATCATAAATCCCAAAGCATTATCGCGGTGCTTTGGGATTTTTCCTCTCCTATCTGTCGTATTTATTACACGTCGGTCATGGGCTATTCTATTCCTTCTTCACGCCCTGCTCGGTACGTCTGGCATCTGTTATTTCAGAATAACCCTTTGTTTATTCATTGCTTGCGACAGTTGTCGGAAATGCTCCAAACAAGAAAAAACGTTTCCACCAACTGGTGGAGACTTCTCAAACATTGCCGACGACCCCGGCACCGGCGATTCCGGCGATAATTCCGGCGGAGGCGATAATGGTCCAGGCGAAATGGACCAGAATTGATGGCTTATCACAAAAAAATCGCAAAAAATGCGGGTATCTGTCCGATTATTCGTATCTTTGCCCTTCAGTTAATAAATCCATGATGAAAACGATGACAAGATTCGCTTTGATGGTTGTGGCCTCGCTGCTGTCAACCGCAATATGTGCCGGTGAGAAACTGGAGTTGAAGGATTTGACGAGTGGCGACTTCACTGCTGCCTCGGTGGGTAGTGTGCGCCCGTTGTCCGACGGGGAGCGTTATGCCCGTATGGGAGAGGGCGGCAAGAGAATTGAGGTGTGCTCGTTCAAGACGGGCAAACAGGTTGGGACGCTGTTGGACGTGAACGATGTAAAGGGTGGCGAGATAGAGCGCATAGACGGCTATCAGGTGAGTCCTGACGGTCGGTATGTGCTGGTTCAGACCCATACGAGGCGCATCTACCGCCATTCGCACACGGCAGCTTACTATATCTACCGCGTGGCAGACCATAGGCTGACTCCCCTGTCGGCAAATGGTGACCAGCAGACGCCGCTCTTCTCGCCCGACGGAGCGCGCATAGCCTTTGTGCGTGACAATAACATCTTTCTGGTAAGCAACCTGGATGCTCCCCAGGAGGTTCAGGTGACTACGGACGGCCGGCGCAACGAGGTGATTAACGGCATACCCGACTGGGTAAACGAGGAGGAGTTCGGCAACGACCGTGCCATGGTGTTCACGGCAGACGGCAGCCATGTGGTGTGGATTCGCTACGACGAGACTGCGGTGAAGCAATACTCGATGCCGCTGTTCAAAGGACTGAAACCCGAAAAGAAGGAGTTTGCCGACTATCCTGGATTCTACACCTATAAGTATCCGATAGCCGGCGAGCAGAACGCTACGGTGACGGTGTGGAGCTATGACATAGCCGCCAAGAAGACGCAACAATTGCAGGTGCCACTGGACCAGGACGGCTATATCCCCCGCGTCATCATGACCAGCGATGCACGAAAGGTGGCCGTCTATACGATGAACCGCCATCAGGACTGCCTGAGCATCTACATGGGCGATGCCGCCACGGGACAGGTGCAGAAGGTGATAGAGGAAAAGGCGGAGAAATACGTCAGGGAGGAAGCCATGAGCGGCATCCAGATAACCGACCGCCACATCCTGTTGCCCAGCGACCGTACGGGATATATGCACTTGTATCTGTACGATCTCAGCGGCAAGCTGATCCGGCAGATAGAGGACGGGGACTACGAGGTGAGCGCTGTCTATGGCTACGACGAACGCACGGGCGACACCTACTATGCATCGCACGAGAACGGTGCCACGGAACAGCAGGTGTGGGTGGCCCATAAGAACGGACGGCGCGAGTGTCTGACACGCCAGTCGGGATGGAGCATGGCACTGTTCAGCAGCAACTTCAAATACTTCATCCATACGTGGAGCGACATGAATACGCCTACCGTCTGCACGCTGTGCAACAGCAAGGGGAAGGTGCTGCAAACGCTTGTGGAGAACAGTGCCTTGACTGACCGTCTGCGTGCGTACGATCTTGGCAAGCGTGAACTGTTCTCGCTGACGACGACGGACGGTGTGGTGCTGAACGGATGGATGGTGAAACCGGCAGATTTCGACCCTAACAGGAAATATCCCGTGGTGATGTATCAGTACGGCGGACCGGGCAACCAACAGGTGAAGAACGCATGGAATATCGGACAGGCAGGGCGCGGCGCGCTGCTGGAGCAGTATCTGTGCCAGCAAGGTTTCGTGTGCGTCTGCATAGATAATCGCGGCACGGGCGGACGCGGTGCTGCATTTGAGAAATGCACCTATCTGAAGTTGGGTCAGTTGGAGGCCCATGATCAGGTGGAAGCTGCCCTGTGGCTGGGTCGCCAAAGCTATGTTGACAAAGACCGCATTGCCATCTGGGGCTGGTCGTTCGGCGGTTTCAATACGCTGATGGCCATGTCGGAGGGCAGGGACGTGTTCCGGGCGGGTATCGCCATCGCTCCTCCTACCTCCTGGCGCTATTATGACACGGTATATACGGAGCGCTACATGCGTACTCCCCAGGAGAATGCCGAAGGGTATGACGACTGTCCCCTGTCCAGAGCTGACAAGTTGCATGGTGCTTTGTTGTTATGCCACGGAATGGCCGACGACAACGTACACTTCCGCAATACGGCAGAATATACAGAGGCACTGGTTCAGGAAGACAAGGACTTCCGCCAGATGGTCTATACCAACCGTAACCACAGCATCTACGGCGGAAACACGCGCAACCACCTGTATAAGCAGTGTATAGACTTCTTTATGGAAAAGATGAAAGGTGAAAGATGAAAGGTGAAATAGGAAAAGAAAAGGCCCCTCGGTTTTGAGGAGCCTTTTTGTTGTTAGTAATTCTCGGGCTTGATTTGGAAGTAAGCCTGTGGGTGGTCGCAGACGGGACATACATCGGGAGCCTTCTTGCCGATGACGATGTGTCCGCAGTTGGCACACTGCCAGATGACGTCGCCATCCTTTGAGAACACACGCTCCTTCTGCACATTGTCCAGCAGCTTGCGATAGCGCTCTTCGTGAGCCTTCTCTATCTTGGCAACACCCTCGAACTTCTCGGCAATCTCGTCGAAGCCTTCCTCGCGGGCCTCACGGGCCATACGGGCATACATGTCCGTCCACTCGAAATTCTCGCCACCGGCAGCAGCCTCCAGGTTAGCGGCAGTGTCCTTGATGGCACCGCCTTCCAACAATTTGAACCACATCTTGGCGTGTTCTTTCTCGTTGGCAGCAGTCTCCTCGAAGATGGCTGCTATCTGTACGAAGCCGTCCTTCTTAGCCTTGGAAGCCCAGTAACTATACTTGTTACGTGCCATTGACTCGCCTGCAAAAGCTTCTTGCAGGTTCTTTTCAGTTTTTGTTCCTTTCAGTTCTTTCATTGTTGTATTTTGTTTAGTTAATAAATGGGATTGTTGTTTTTGTTATGGGGCCTATGGGGCTTATGAGTCCTATGGGCCTTATGGGGTCCTGCTAATTTCGCCGCGGATGCTGCGCCTCATCATTTCACGAACTTTTTCGGGGTCGTTGTAGTGAGACTGCAGGAACATTAGCTTGGTGACGGCGCTCTCAACGGTGGAATCGTAGCCGCTTACCACTCCGGCTTCCTGCAGATGGTAGCCCGTGTCGTAGCGCCCCATCTCAACAGCCCCCTGCATACACTGGCTGATGTTGACGATGACTTTGCCGTTGCGCGTTCCTTCTTTCAAGGCGTTGAGCAGCCACGGGTTCTGAGGCGCATTGCCAGAGCCGAAGGTGCGCATGACGATGCTCTTCAGGTTGGGCGTGTGTATGATATGCCGTATGAGGTCTTCGCGTACTCCCGGGAACA
>CAMHIM010000127.1 GCA_946185225.1 uncultured Prevotellaceae bacterium | reverse complement strand
AGAACTGCGTCATCTTCAACGACCACTGCCACGACATCGTCTACAACAACGAGGGCCGGAAGAAGAACGCCATCTACGTACGCCACGGCGAGAAGCTCGTCTTCGGCGAGAACAACGAGTTCGGACTCGTGCAGCAGGGCTTCGGGCTGAAGGTCGTCGAAATAGGCAAGGACGGCTACACCCTGGACGACGTACTCGTACACGACGCCCACTGCGAGGACAATACCCTGCAGCTGAAACTCGCCCTCATGACCCCCGAGGACGGGTTCCCCATTGCCCTCGGCGTCATCCGCGACGTGGAAGCTCCCACCTACGACCAGGCTGTCCAGGCACAGCTCGACGAGGTCAGCAGTCAGAAGAAATACCACAACTTCACCGAACTGCTGGAGACCAACGACATCTGGGAGGTGAAGTAGTCCGCTGGCCGGACAGCCCCCCTCCGTGGTAAATTGTAAACTCTACTTGACAATCGTCCCTGCGGCATAAAGGCGCAGGGACGATTTCGTATATTTATGAGACAGAAGTGCAACAAATTCTTCCCTCTACACATCTCTCTCTTTACATTTTTTTGTACTTTTGCAGCCGCAAAACAAAAACCTTTGAAGCAAAATGTTCCATATCTATGAAGGCTTCCACTTGGTTGACGCATATCATCAGATGCGCCACAACAGGAAGTATCATCCCGCCGACGCTACCAAGCGTATCATGAAGATAGCCCTTGTGGCCATCGTAACCCTGCTGCTCTGGAATATGCCGTCCGACTGGTTCGGTATCCAGAACCTGACAGTCATCCAGCAGCGTATCATCGCCATCTTTGCCTTTGCCACGCTGATGTGGATTCTCGAGGTCGTCTCGTCATGGGCCACCTCGGTAGGCATCATCGTCCTGATGCTGCTGTTCTGTACGGACAGCGGCATAGCACCGATGGTCGTTGAAGAGGAAGTAGGCCCACTGCTCAACTATAAAGGAGTGATGGCCACCTTTGCCGACCCGGTCATCATGCTGTTCATCGGCGGTTTCGTGCTGGCCATTGCCGCCACGAAGACAGGCCTGGACGCCCAGCTGGCCAAGGTGCTGCTGAAGCCCTTCGGCACACGCAGCGAGATGGTGCTGCTGGGCTTCCTGCTCATTACGGGACTCTTCTCGATGTTCGTCTCAAACACGGCAACGGCAGCCATGATGCTGACGTTCCTCACGCCTGTGTTCCGCCAGCTGCCGCCGGAGGGAAAGGGCCGTGTGGCACTGGCCATGTCCATCCCCGTGGCCGCTAACCTCGGCGGTATGGGAACACCCATCGGCACACCGCCGAACACCATCGCCCTGAAATACCTGAACGACCCTGAGGGCCTGAACCTCGGACTCGGCTTCGGCCAGTGGATGATGTTCATGTTCCCCCTGGTCATCGTGCTGCTGTTCATCAGCTGGCGCATCCTGCTGAAGACCTTCCCCTTTACCCAGAAACGGATAGAACTGAACATAGAGGGCGGTATGAAGAAAGGCTTCCATGCCAATGTGGTGATTGTCACGTTCTTCGTCACCGTGGCACTCTGGCTGCTGGACCGCGTGACAGGCATCAACTCCTACACCGTGGCCATGATTCCGTTCATGGTGTTTGCCTTGACGGGAGTCATCAACAAGCGTGACCTGGAGCAGATTAACTGGAGCGTCATCTGGATGGTGGCCGGCGGCTTTGCCCTCGGCTACGGACTGAACGCCTCCGGCTTGGCCGCCAATGCCGTGGCCAGCATCCCCTTCGACGAGTTCTCGCCCCTGCTTATCCTGATTCTCGGAGGCGCCATCTGCTATGCACTGAGCAACTTCATCTCCAACTCGGCAACGGCAGCCCTGCTCATGCCCATCCTGGCCATTGTCTGTGGAGCCATGGGCGACAAGCTGGAGCCTATCGGCGGTACGCCCACCGTACTCATCGGAGTGGCTATCGCTGCATCGAGTGCCATGGTCCTTCCTATCTCCACTCCGCCGAATGCACTGGCCTTTGCCACTGGCTTCGTGCAGCAGAAGGACATGGCGAAAATGGGCATCGTCATGGGTGTCATCTCCATGGTGCTGGGCTTTGGCCTTGTCTACCTCATGGGAACGCTACACTTTATATAAACAAGAAAAGAACGAATCCCGCTCGACCGAGCGGGATTCGTTCTTCTTGTCCAGGTCTCGCACATTGCTCGACTGCCTGACCTCCTGGCTTCCTACAACTTCTCTCCGTAGCAGAGGTCTCCGCAGTCGCCAAAGCCAGGAACGATGTACTTGTGCTCGTTCATGCCCGAGTCGATGGCGGCGCACCAGACGATGGCCTCCTCGGGCAATACCTCGCGCAGGGCTTCAATGCCCTCGGAAGTGGCAATGACACACGCAATATGTATCATGCGCGGCTTGCCAGTCTTCAGCAGAGCACCGATACAGGCTGCCATGGAGCCGCCCGTAGCCAGCATGGGGTCGACAATGACCAGCGTGCGTCCCTTGGCACTCGGGGCTGCCATGTATTCGGTGTGGATGCCCACCTCTGTGTGCTCACGGTTGGTGTACATGCGGTAGGCAGACACGAAGCCGTTGTCGGCATGGTCGAACATGTCCAGGAAACCCTCGTGGAATGGCAGACCGGCGCGCAGGACGGTGGCGATGACCACATCGTCCTTTGTCAGCGGAATGTCCAGCGTACCGAGAGGGGTCGTAACGGTCTTCGGCCGATATTCACGGGTTTTTGAAAGCTCATAGGCCATAATCTGGCCGATGCGCCGGATATTGTTACGGAACAGCAGCCGGTTCTGCTGGTACTTCTTGTCACGAAGTTCTGCCATGTACTGATTGAGTACTGAGTTCTGCTCGGTTAGATTGATAACTTTCATAGGTCTTGCCAAGGTAATAGATGCATGATTGTGCAAAAGTAGTGAGAAATAGTCAAATGGCCTAACTTTATCCGAAAAATATAAAGAATGTCGTCATATCCATAGTCAGCAGGAGCCGGAGGAAGTGAACAGGCAAACCGAATTCTTTTGTAAACTCGGAGTGGCAAAAGAGTCTGTGTCGCGCACTTTTTTCGTTTCTTTAACCTAAAAAGGATTGTGCGCGCGCAAATAATTCTTAATTATTATCTTGTAATTCTTAATTTATTGCTACCTTTGCACCCGTGATTCGGAAAGGTCACCCCAAACAGATAAAATTATAGGTATTAAAACAATAAAGAATTATGGCAAAGTTAGATTTGACACAGTATGGCATTACGGGTTCTACCGTGATTGCTCACAATCCGTCGTATGAGTTCCTCTTCGAGGAGGAGACCAAGGCTGGCCTGACTGGTTTCGACAAGGGTCAGAACACAGAGCTGAACGCTGTAAACGTGATGACTGGTATCTATACCGGCCGCTCTCCTAAGGACAAGTACATCGTAAAGGATGCACAGAGCGAGGACAAGGTATGGTGGACTTCTGAGGAGTACAAAAACGACAACCACCCCATGTCTGAGGAGGTATGGGCAAAGGTGAAGGAGATTGCCATCAAGGAGCTCTGCAACAAGGACCTGTACGTTGTTGACGCTTTCTGCGGTGCTAATGCTGCTACACGTCTGCGCGTTCGCTTCATCGTTGAGGTGGCTTGGCAGGCACACTTCGTTAAGAACATGTTCATCCAGCCCACCGCTGAGGAACTGGAGAGCTTCGAGCCTAACTTCGTCATCTATAACGCCTCTAAGGCCAAGGTTGAGAACTACAAGGAGCTGGGGCTGAACTCAGAGACCTGCGTAGCCTTCAACACTACCAGCCGTGAGCAGTGCATCATTAACACCTGGTACGGCGGTGAGATGAAGAAGGGTATGTTCTCTATGCAGAACTACTACCTCCCCCTGCAGGGCATCGCTTCTATGCACTGCTCTGCCAACAC
>CAMHIM010000126.1 GCA_946185225.1 uncultured Prevotellaceae bacterium | reverse complement strand
TCGTTGGTTTCGACCAGATTCCAGGTCTTGCTTCTCAGCGTCTGATGGCTGAGGGTTATGGCTTCGGTGCCGAGGGTGACTGGAAGACAGCCTGTCTCTATCGCACACTCTGGGTTATCCAGCAGGGCATGCCCATCGGTTGCTCATTCCTTGAGGACTATACCCTCAACTTTGCCGGCGACCGTTCTTCTTGCCTGCAGAGCCACATGCTCGAGGTTTGTCCGCTGATAGCTGTCGATAAACCCAAACTGGAGGTTCACTTCCTCGGTATCGGCATCCGCAAGCAGCAGACTGCCCGTCTGGTCTTCACCTCAAAGGTAGGCCGCGGCATCAAGGCTACTGTAGTCGACCTTGGCAACCGTTTCCGTCTGATTTCTCAGGAGGTAGAGTGCATCGAGCCCAAACCCATGCCCAATCTTCCTGTTGCTTCTGCCCTGTGGGTTCCTCAGCCAACCTTCGAAATTGGTGCCGGAGCCTGGATTCTGGCTGGTGGTACTCACCACAGTGCTTTCTCTTACGACATCACTGAGGAATACTGGGAAGACTTTGCCGAGATGGTGGGCATCGAGTATGTCAAGATCAATAAGGACACTACCATTGCCAACTTCAAGCAGGAACTCCGCAACAGCGAGATTTACTATATGTTAAACAAAGCTTTAAGATAATTTAAGCACTCTGTGACCTCTGTGTTAAATAAAAATATTTATTTATGAATACAAAACAAGTTATTGAATCAGGACAGGCCATTCTCGGTATCGAGTTTGGATCAACCCGCATCAAGGCTGTACTCATCGACGAGCAAAACAAGCCTATAGCACAAGGCTCTCACGAGTGGGAAAACCAACTCGTTGACGGTTTGTGGACCTACTCTATCGAGGACATCTGGAAGGGACTGCAAGACTGCTATGCCGACCTCCGCAAGGATGTTAAGCAACAGTACGACTGCGAAATCGAAACCCTCGCCGGTATCGGTTTCTCTGCCATGATGCACGGCTATATGGCTTTCGATGAGAACCAGCAGATTCTCGTGCCTTTCCGCACTTGGCGCAACACCAATACCGGCAAGGCTGCTGCTGAACTCAGCCAGCTCTTCAACTACAACATTCCCCTCCGCTGGAGCATCAGCCACCTCTATCAGTGCATACTCAACAACGATGCCCATGTGAAGGATATCAAGTATCTCACTACCCTCGCCGGCTATATCCATTGGCAGGTAACGGGTAAGTTCGTTCTCGGTGTTGGCGATGCCTCTGGTATGATTCCTGTTGACCCCGCCACCAAGACCTACGATGCCGATATGGTTGCCAAATTCGACAACATCCTCGACTCTAAAGGTCTGCCCTTCCATCTGCTCGACATTCTTCCCAAGTCGCTGAGTGCCGGTCAGGACGCAGGACTCCTCACACCGAAGGGAGCAAAGATGATTGACGTCAGCGGCCATCTGAAGGCAGGCATCCCCGTTTGTCCTCCCGAAGGCGACGCAGGCACCGGTATGGTTGCCACCAATGCCGTCAAGCAGCGCACGGGTAATGTCAGCGCAGGCACCTCTTCATTCTCTATGATTGTATTGGAGAAACCGCTGTCGAAACCCTACGAGATGATTGATATGGTCACCACACCCGACGGCAGTCTCGTGGCAATGGTTCACTGCAACAACTGCACCTCCGACATCAATGCCTGGGTAAGCCTGTTCAAGGAATACCAGCAACTGCTGGGTGTCAAGGTAGATATGAACGAACTCTACGGAAAGCTGTTCAACGAGGCTCTGAAGGGCGATACCGACTGTGGCGGACTGATTTCCTACAACTACGTCAGCGGCGAACCCGTCACCGGTCTTGCCGAAGGTCGTCCGATGTTCATCCGTTCTGCCGGCGATAAGTTCAATCTGGCCAACTTTATGCGTGCCCACCTCTATGGAGCCATCGGTGTGCTGAAGATTGGTAACGACATCCTGTTCAAGGAAGAGAAAATCAAGGTTGACCGCATTACCGGACACGGAGGTTACTTCAAGACTCCCGGTGTGGGACAGCGCATGCTGGCTGCTGCCCTCAACTCGCCCATCTCTGTCATGGAGACTGCTGGCGAAGGTGGTGCATGGGGCATTGCCCTGCTCTCAGCCTTCCAGGTGCGCAACAGTCAGAAATACTCTCTTGAGGATTATCTTGAAAAAGTGGTATTTGCTGGCAATCAGGGCACATCCGTTGCCCCCACTGCCGAAGATGTTGCCGGTTTCGATAATTACATCGAGAACTACAAGCGTTGTCTGCCTGTAGAACAGAGTGCTGTTGACCATAAGTAAATGATGCTGAAACGTGTCATATCCGTCGTGATGCTCAGTGCCTTCGTGGCACTGGGCATTCATGCTCAAAACGAATCGTGGCTCTCGCGCAAACTGCGTAAGGGCATGAATTACATTGACTCACTCTGGATCAACAAAGCCGACTCCAACTATATCGAGGTTCCCAAGAATCCCTGGCGTGTCGTTATCTATCCCAAGTTCAACGAGGTTTATGTAAAGATGCATTCCGATATCGACTTCAACTATCTCTACGGCATCACCCCCGGCGAATCTCTCGCAGCCTCATGGAACATGCGCATCAATCCGCCCCTCGCCACCTATCTGGGTGTGTGGGTAGGATATCGCGGACTGGGTGTCGGCTATTCCTTCCCACTGCTCAAGAATGCCGGACGCTATTGGACCATCAGTTCCACCGGCACCCGCTACGGACTCATCTTCAGTCTTCGTCGCTTCAAGACACAAGACATCAAGCTCGACCTGCAAGGTCATTTCAATGATGAGGTAATCGACGAGAAAGCCGTCCCCTACACCAGTCACGCCCCCATCTGGGTTCGCTCCGTGTTCATCGACGGCTACTACGTGTTCAACGGCAAGCGCTATTCTCAGGATGCTGCCTACAACCAGTCGGTCATCCAGCGACGCTCAGCCGGTTCGCTCCTACTGGGACTGTCGTGGTATCAGTCGTCCATCGATTTTTCCGACAGGCTCAATGGCGGATTTGTCTTTGCTGCCAACGGCGTGGGTAAAATCAAGGTCCAGCAGGCCAATATCGGTGTCGGCTACGGCTATAACTGGGTACCGGCACGAGGATGGCTGTTCAATGTCATGGTCATGCCCACCATCAGTGTCTATAACCGAGTCACCGTAACCCATTACGACAGCAACTACGATTTCGCCTATGCCGAAGACGACGAAACCAAGGATTACGGCAAGTGGAATGCCGACACCCGCCGGTGGGATAACGGCGAGAAAAGGAAACCGCTGCCTATCGACGAAAAAGACCTCGCTTGGCAGCAGGATGTCGAAATGTGGGAAACCGGCGAAGAAGTGAAGAAGACACGTTGGAAACTGAACATCAACGGACGAGCCGGCATCACCTATAATGCCAAGAATTTCTTCGTCAATGTCTATGGACAGGTACACCGTTTCACCTACAACCACGACAACACAAACGTCAAGCTCTACGAATGGTATATCAATACACAATTCGGTATCAGATTCTAATCACATAACAATAAAAACTGAAACAACATGAGGAAATTACTATCAACCCTGTTTATTGCCTCGGCAATAACCCTTTCCGCATCAGCCGACGATGCCGTCAAGGCCAAGCTGCACGCTGACAAGCCCGGTGCGAAAATCAATCGTGAAATCTACGGACAGTTCTCCGAACACCTCGGTTCCTGCATCTATGGCGGACTCTGGGTCGGCGAAAACTCACCCATCCCCAACATCAAAGGCTATCGCAAGGACGTCTTCGAAGCCTTGAAGAAACTGCAGATACCAGTACTCCGCTGGCCGGGAGGCTGCTTTGCCGACGACTATCACTGGATGGACGGCATCGGACCCAAGAGCCAGCGCCCCTCGCTACGCAACAACAACTGGGGAGGCACCATCGAGGACAACTCCTTCGGTACCCACGAATTCCTAAATCTTTGCGAGATGCTGGGATGCGAGCCTTAT
>CAMHIM010000125.1 GCA_946185225.1 uncultured Prevotellaceae bacterium | reverse complement strand
GGTACTGCTGCAAGGTGTGTCGGCTCACTTTGAGCATTTCCGACAGTTCCTTGTCGGTCAGTATAGATCGTCCTTTTAAACTATAGGTAATATTTTGTGTTAACCCACATTGCAGGGGTAGCCAATGCAACTGACTGATTTTCAGTGGTGGCTTTTTTCGGGAGGTATCTTTGGAGGCCCTACAAACTTTCTGGTTCCCATGGGATGAGGAGTGATGTCCAGCAGATTGTAGATTTTGGCCAGTTCCTGCTCTTCTTCCGTTGCCTGCCGGATTTCAATGGTCTCCCCCTTGACGGTTTCCATGCGGGTGGTGACCATCACCTGTGCTCCGGCGATTCTCCTTATCTCCTCCCACCTGACGCCGGGATATCCCTTCTTCCTCAGGCGGTACATGGTGACGGAGACGATCCAGTAGGCCAGCACGGCAAGGTTGAGGTGCGCCTTGATGCCGTCGTCGCCCTTGTGATAGACGGGGCGCATGTCAAGGTCGCTCTTCAGGGTGTGGAAGGTCTCTTCCACGGTTCTTATCACATTATAGAATTTCCAGACGTTCAGCTCTTGCGTTTCGTCCAGGCTGGTCAGCAGCACGTACTTGCCGTGGAACTTCTTCTTCAGGGCGGCGTACTCGTCCTTGCGCTTCCACTGCATTGAGACGGCCTTCTCCTTCTTGCCGCTTCCCTCATAGGTGAAGCTGACCTCGTATTCCTTGCGTATGGCCCCGTACTGCTTGTCAAGCCTGCCCAGGCGGTTGTTCACCGCATCGCGGCTCTTGGTGCCGTTCTTCTTCGACAGGCCGGCCTTGATGGCCTCCAGTCCCTGCTCATAGCGGCTGCATGCCTGCTCGTGCATGGACTGCTCCTTCAGGGCCTTCGCATCGCTGTCCACCAACAGGGCCTTGTGCTCCACCCCGTCTGTCTCCACCTTGCCCATCTGCAGGCGTATCTCCTGGTGGCGGCAGTCCTCGTGGCGCACCACCCTGTCGCTGTCAGCAGTGAACCTCGCACTGCCGGAGGGCAGCACGGTGATGTAGTCGAAATGGTTGTCAGCAAGCCATCTGGCATTATCCGCAGAGTAGAAGCCAGCGTCCATGACGACAATCTTGCGTGCATCCCGCGACGTGGTGGCAGACAGCGTGCCCACCACCTCCTGAAGCGTGGTCACGTCCTGGCGGTTGCCCTCGTATATCATGGTGCGCACTATCAGCCCCTCGGTGTTCACCACGGCGGCCAGCACCACCAGCCTGCAGTCGGAGCGCTTCTCCTTCGAGCGTCCGAAGAAGCATAGTTTCGAGCCGTCCATCCGCCCTTCCATATAGGTATTAGTAATGTCCAGGAGCAAAATCTTTTCCTCCAGGTGGAACATCGACGTGACGCGCTCGTGCAGCCAGTCCTCCATCCTGCGGTGTACGTCCCACAGGCGCAGGGCACTCTTGTAGAGGGCGTCCTTGGTCAACTTCTCCTTCGGGATGTGGAACATCTCAGCCAGGGCGGTGTTCTCACGGAGGTACTTCACCGTCCTGTACTCAGAGTACGGGTATATGGCGCGGGCGATGATCTGCATCACGGCCAACTCAGCCTCCTGACGGTCGAAGCCGTTGGAGAGAAGGAACTCCATCAGTCCCAGCCGGCTGGCAGTGGAACGGCAGATGACCTCCGGCCCGATGACGCGGGGCTCATGGTTCGTCACCTTGCTCAGGCTGATGGTCACGACGTCATGACGCTGGGACTCAAGGGCCTGTTCCAGGCTGCTGCCAGGCACTACTGCGGAGGAGGACTTCGGATGGAGATCGCGCCAGTGGGCGTAGAACTTCACGGCATCGTCATAGACGGAGGCATCCTCGCTCATGCGGCTGCTGCCCGTGGATATCATCTCCTCAAGCAGAGACCCAAGCTCCTTGCGGCCGGCCTTCGTGTAGCCGGACAGCTCGCCGAGGTTGACAACCGTGCGCTTGCGGATCTTGCCTTCCGCATCGCGCCAGTTCTCTGAAAGACGGTAGTAGTCGTACTTCTCTATCGTCCCGTCCGGCCTTTGCCTGTATTTGGGTATCTTACTGATGAACACGGCGGCAAAGGTAGCGACTTTTTTCCAGACTGCCAAACGCCCGGAGGCCCTACAGGAGGGGGTAAACGCGGCGGATGCCTCCCTGCGTTAGCATTTTTTAGCGGGAACAGGGGGATAATGGGGGCTTGCAGGCCCAAAACATAGAGATTTTAGCAATTTTTCAGAAGTGTATTTGGACACTCGCTGCAATGTGGGTTAATTTCCATCGCCAACTGTTTGGCGATGATGAGTTCATGTGCATTATTATTGCTCTTGAAAGCATTATTCACATGTCCAATTGGCTTATAATAGCTATACTGAGGATACTTTTGGGCAATGCTGAAGGTCTTGTACACAGTAAGCCATCAGTAAACCCCGTCTTGTGAGATTCTTCAAGAAACTCCGACAAAGTTGGAGAGATTCTTAGAGATGTCGGAGGAATCTCCAAGATTCTTGGAAAAAGTCTGAGAGTCTTGGAGGATTTTCAAAGGATGTCAGAGGATGCCCTTCTGCTTGAGGTTGTGCGGAAGCAGTTCCAGCAGGTCGCGTGAGTAGTCCTCGTCATAGTCGTGGATGTGGGTGAAGAAGTAGTTCAGCCATTTGCGGACATCGACCTGTGCCAGTTTGCAGCATCCCATAAAGGTATAGATGATGGCAGCGTCCTCGGCAGCATCGTGGTTGCCACAGAACAGATAGTTCTTACGTCCTAAAGCCAGAGGCCTCACGCTATTTTCTATAAAGTTGTTGTCAATCTGATATCTGCCGTCAGTGGTATAGCGTGACAGCTGGCGGATGTGGCCCAGCAGATATCCCAGTGCCTTTCCGATGGGACTCTTCGGCATGACGGCTTCCTGCTCGTTCAAGGCCCATGCCTCCAGTCCGCGGATGATGGGGTATGCCAGTTCCTGGCGCAGCTGTGCGCGACGCTCGTAGCTTGCGCCTTCCTCATCAGCGATGGTTTCTACGCTATATATCAGGCCGATCTGTTCGATGCCGTGTTCAGCACGCTTTCTGTCATGGTTCAGTGCACGGTCAAAATATCTGCGGCAGTGGGCCCAGCAGCACAGGATCATTATCCCGTCGAGCTTGTCCAACAGGTCATATACGCCATATCCGTCCACTCCGAGTGCACCTTTAAAGTCCTTGAAGAATTCGAGTGCCACCTCCTTTCCGCGCGAGCCCTCGTGGTAATGGAAAAGTACCAGGGGCTCAAGTACCGCTCGGATGAGCCACATGTAGCCCTTGACCGTCCGGTGCTTCTCATTGTTGATGACCGGCACCGTACTCTCGTCGGACTGGAGGTAGTCCAGCTGGAGCATGTATTCCTGTAACCTATAATACATAGGACGCATCAGGTCGGCTATTCCGTGGAACCATCCCTCGATGGTGGGCTGCTTCAGCTCTA
Organism: uncultured Prevotellaceae bacterium; assembly: GCA_946185225.1. Classification (GTDB taxonomy): domain Bacteria; phylum Bacteroidota; class Bacteroidia; order Bacteroidales; family Bacteroidaceae; genus Prevotella. The sequence continues at coordinate 589 of CAMHIM010000125.1, read as the reverse complement.
TACCCAAACGCTTGTACATCTCTATCTGGCGGTAGAAGGGAAGGTGGTCGGCAAACTTACCGATCGTGAGTTCCGTAAGTACCGTGGGGCCTGCATAGCTCTTGGCAAGAGGCTCGGCAGGAACTGGGGCAGTGACAATCTGGTTGTCCGCCTTGCGCATGGCCTTGTGGCGGATGGTAACCCTCACGTAGGCATCGGGGGCTGTTATCTCCAAATGCTCTGAGGTTTCCGTAGCCTCAAAGAGAATCCACTCGTCCTCATGGCCGATGTAGCCCTCGGGATAGATGTGTTCCTCGACGCGGCGCAGGTTCTCAGGCAGCTTCTTGCGGACGGGCAGTTGCTTCTCGTGCTCCTTGACCTTTACCTTACGGGCTTCTGCTACCTTCTTGGCGGCATTCTCTATCTGGCGCTTTTCCTCGTCGGTGAGGTCCATGCCCTCAAAATCCAGCTTCAGCTGGCGCGGGTCGTCGGGAGTCTGGCGCTTCTCGCTCATCCTGCCCCATAGCTTGCGAGCCATGTATTCCATGCGGCGCACGAGGTCACGTATCTCGTCCTCCTTCTTGGAAAGGACCTTCTTGTATTCGTCCTC
>CAMHIM010000124.1 GCA_946185225.1 uncultured Prevotellaceae bacterium | reverse complement strand
GGGGGCGCGAGGTCGCTGGTTCGAGTCCAGTAATCCCGACCAAAAGAAAATCCAAGCCACTGGTTACCAGTAGTTTGGATTTCTTTTATGCTTTCAGTTGACGTGATTTGGCGTGGCAATGGCGTGATAGCTGGGTAATGGCTGCTTCCGTAACCCTGTCAGCGACTGAAAGCATATCGTATCGTTTCTCGTTTTGATAGCTATGCGTTGACAGCGTCCTGAATGACGAGGCCCGCCAACGTGAAGCCGAAGATTGCAGTGATATGGGCCAGGGAACCGTTTATTTGGGCTTTTGACGAGCCCCACTCATGGTTCTGCTGGTCAGAATCGTCAGGATTGTTCTTTGTCTTGGGACACATGGGATGCTCTGTGTCGCAGACGGCGTTATGGCCTTTGTTCTCCAGAAGTTCGTCGGAATAGACGCACTGGAACTTGTGTCTGGGATACTGGCCGTCGCGCTTGAAGCGCTTGCGGAGGGCACGTGCCAAGGGGTCGCCCTGCACCTTCCAGAACTCAGCCGTCTTGATGCGTGTGGGGTCGAGCTTCAGCGCGGCGCCCATCGATGAGAAGAACTTGGGATGCTTTCTGACTTCCCCTGTTGAGGGGAAGGAGGTGGCCATGAGGATGAGCAGCGCCTTGTCCTTCAGCGAGTCGATGGCATCGATGATATAGTCGTAGGCGTGCAGTTCGAAACTCTCGGCAGTCTCTGCCGTGAATACCTGTTGTAGGGCGGCAATCTCTGCCGAGGGGTTGATGCTCTGCAGACGCTCTTTGAGGGCCTCCACTTTCGCCTGTCCCACGGTTTTTGTTGTCGCCATAAGCTGGCGGTTAATGTTTGTGATGCACACGCAGTCAGAATCGACAATCGTCAGTTTTCTGATGCCGCTCCGCACCAGACTTTCAGCACACCATGAGCCTACGCCGCCCACGCCGAAGATGATTACGCGTTTCTCAGCGATACGGCTCATCGCCTCGTCGCCTAACAGGAGTTCCGCCCTGCGGAATATCGCTTGTGTTTCTATTGCCATTGTTTATGTTTTGGCTGCAAAGGTAGTGACTTTTCTGGAAAAGCGATGCGCCGTACTCAGAAAGTTTAAGGGACAAATGTTTTGGAAGGTCGGCTTTTCCGGGGTTGAAAAGCCGGTTTTGCGGGTTGCAAAAGCCGACTTTGCGGGTTGCAAAAGCCGACTTTTCGACCCTCAAAACGGCACCTTCATGACAGCAGGGGCTGCCGCTGTCCTTTACGGTCTTGTGCTGAGGGCCTGAAGCAGTTCCCTTTACGGTCTTGTGCTGAGGGTCTGAAGCAGTTCCTGGTGGATGAGTCCGTTGGTGGCTACCACGCTGTTGCCTGTGGTGAAGTCATAGGCCCCGTCGTAGTTGGTGACGGTGCCGCCCGCCTCCTGGACGATGAGGGCTCCCGCCATGTAGTCCCACTGGCCTATGTACTGCTCGGCGTAGGCATCCAGTCGTCCCGCTGCCACATAGCAGAGGGCGATGGCGGCGGAGCCCAGCATGCGGATGCTGGCGCAATGGCCGTAGAAGTGGTTGATGAGGTGGTGGATGACGGGCTGGTAGGCCTCGTGGTTGTAGGGTAGCTGGCAGCAGAGCAGGGCGTCCTCGATGGCACTGGTGCCGACGTGGAGCGCGTCCCCGTTCACATAAGCCCCGCCGTCCTTCCAGGCATAGAAGCACTCGTCGGCGCAAATCTCATAGACAACGCCCAGGACAATCTCTCTGCCACGGATGAGCGCGATGCTGACGGCATAGGGTGGGAAGCGGTGGATGAAGTTCGTCGTGCCGTCCAGCGGGTCCACTACCCAGCAGTACTGCTCGCCGGTGTGGGTGGCGGAGCCCTCCTCCGTGATGAAGCCGGCCTCTGGCAGCAGTTGCGTAAGGGCGTCGACGATGAGCTGCTCGGAGGTCTTGTCGACATAGGAGACGTAGTCGTGGGCGTGCTTTCGCTCGACGCTTGCCGTGCTGAACTTCTCGCGTTCCTTTTTAATATATGACCCTGCCCGTTTGGCAACGTCGCAAACGGACAGGGTCAGCGTATTCAGGTTCGGGTTCATAGACTTGGCGGACTGTTAGTCCTCGGGATTTCCCTTGTAGTGATAAGGCTTCAGCATGGGGTTGTCGCCCAGGTAGCTGTCCTCGTAGTAGATGTTCTTGATGATGCGTTCGCCGTAGTCCTTGTGCATGGGACCTACGCGCAGCAGGAAGTCGTTGAAGTTGACCGTGGGGATGACAATGCCGAAGATGCCGATTCCCACGCGTTCGCCTTCCGTGCGGAAGTTGTTGTAGATGCGCATGGAGGAGTGGAACGTGTGCTTATAGTACTCCAGACGGTTGTACTTCTTGAAGTTGTCCATCAGTTCCTGGTCAATGGTGCCGTCGGCCGTCGTGAAGATGTAGCCGACGTTGTTGATGGCGTCGTCCAGCCAGTCACCCTGGATGCTGTCGTTGGCCTCGATGCACTGGCGGATGTTGTCATCCATTTCTTTTCTCATGGCCTGCTCGTCAGGGACGGTAAGGTGGGCGATGAGCAGCAGGACGGCCGCAATGGCTGCGAGAATGATGAGTTTTCCGAGGCAGCTGTGCGTGAATGCCTGGCTGGCCGTCTCTTTCTTCTGATAGGTTCCTCTGTCTGTCTGATACATGGTCTTATAGTTTGGTTAATGTGAAATCAGGTTCATGAATTCCTGACGTGTCTTGGCCTGGTTGAAGGCTCCGCTGAAGTCGCTGGTGGTCGTGATGCTGTTCTGCTTCTCTACGCCGCGCATCTGCATGCACATGTGCTTGGCTTCAACGACGACCATAACGCCGAGGGGATGGAGCGTCTGTTCGATGCACTCCTTGATTTGCAGGGTCAGTCGCTCCTGCACTTGCAGCCGGTGGCTGTAGATGTCGACCACGCGGGCTATCTTTGAGAGCCCGGTGATGTATCCGTTGGGGATATAGGCTACGTGTACCTTTCCGTACATGGGTAGCATGTGGTGTTCGCAGAGGGAGAAGAAGTCGATGTCCTTGACGATGACCATCTGCGAGTAGTCTTCCTTGAACAGGGCATCGGTGAGCACCTTGTGAGCGTCCATGTCATAGCCGCGCGTAAGCACCTGCATTGCCTTGGCCACCCTCATGGGAGTCTTCAGCAGTCCTTCCCGCGAGGGGTCTTCGCCCAGGAGCTCCAGGATGCGGTGGTAGTGCTCCGTCAGTTCTTCCAGTCCTTCTCTGTATACTGGTTCTGGTATCATGGATTGTATTGTACGGTAATTGTTCCTTTGACAATCGAGGCAGACGTGTAGCCCATCCGCTTGATGGTCAGCAGCGTCTCGTAGGCTTCTTCGTAGCTCCGGTAGTTTCCTACCCGGCATATCCATCGGGGGGAGTAGAAGTGTACGTAGACGGGCGTGTCCGGGAAGTGGCGCTTGATGCTGTTTCCGGTCTGTTCTGCCTGTTGCCTGTCTTTCCGGGAGTTTCCTCCGGCGTACACCTGGATGCGGTATCCCGTTACCTTATGGGCACCCACCATCACTTTCTTGTGGGTATCGACGGGCGTGTCGCTATTGTCGCCGTCCTCTATGATTGTCTTCTGACGGGGGGCACTGCTCTTGGTCTTGACATCCTCCTTGGGGGCATCACTTGCTGTCCCTGCCTGTTTTCCGTTGACCAGGATGTCTATTTCCTGGGACTGGCTGACGGTTATCCGTCCTTCACCGACGTTGCTCTTTTGGAGCCGTTCGGTGAAAGTAGTCTGTGCATGGGCCGCAACGAAGCAGCCCATGCACCAGATTACTATGGTGACAATTCTTTTCATGCCGGATTATTTCTTCCAGGCGTCGATGATGCCCTTGAAGTCGGCACACTTCAGTGAAGCGCCGCCGATGAGGCCACCGTCAATGTCGGGCTTTGCAAAGAGCTCGGGAGCGTTAGAGGCCTTGCATGAACCGCCATAGAGGATGGTGGTGTCGTCGGCCACTGCCTGTCCGTACTTTTCGGCGATGATGCTGCGGATGTAGGCGTGAATCTCTTCTGCCTGCTCTGCCGTAGCCGTCTTGCCTGTACCGATGGCCCAGATGGGCTCGTAGGCAATGACAATCTTGCGGAAGTCCTCTTCGGAGAGGTTGAATACGCTGCCTTCAAGTTCAGCCTTGACAACTTCATTCTGCTTGCCGGCCTCGCGCTCTGCCAGGCTCTCGCCGATGCAGAAGATGACCTTCAGGCCGTTCTTCTGGGCCAGCAGCA
>CAMHIM010000123.1 GCA_946185225.1 uncultured Prevotellaceae bacterium | reverse complement strand
GGCATCAAGGTCAGCGACACCCGGCACAGCATGAACCGGCGCAAGTCCTGGCACGACTACCGACGACAAGGCACCTACATGCTGACCTTCGTCGTCGAAGGACGGCAGCCGCTGCTGGGCAAGCTGAAGACAGCGATAGAGCCCGCCGATAAATCGGCGGGAACAGTGGCGGCGGCCAGTGACGGGCGGAAGACGGCGGCGGTGACGGCGACCGTGGAGAAGACGGCACTGGGGACGGCGACGACAGTGACGGCGACCGTGGAGAAGACGGCACTGGGGAGGGCAATATGCGACGAGGAGGTCAGAAAGATCAACGCCCTCTATCCCATGGTAGAGGTATGGAAGCTCTGCATCATGCCCGACCATATCCACATGATAGTGAGGGTAAAGGAGGACATGCCGGAGGGGAAGCACCTGGGGCTGGTAGTCAGGGGCTTCAAGGCGGGCTGCACGAAAGCCTGGTGGAAGCTGCAGGACGAGGGGAGGATTCCCGCCGTAAAAACGGCGGGAATAGTGGCGGACGTAAAAACGGCGGGAAGGGCGGCGGCCACTGTTCCCGCAGTTTCTACTGCGGGCGAAGCCGCTTGCCCCTCGCTCTTCGAAGGCGGCTACTGTGACAAGCTCCTCATGAACGAAGGCCAGCTGGACACCTGGAAGCACTATCTCGACGACAACCCCCGGCGGCTGTCCGTCAAACGACTGCACCCGGACTACTTCACCATCATGCAGCATATCACCATCGGAGAATGGCAATGCCAAATGGTGGGCAACCGCTTCCTACTGGACATCCCCCAGAAAGTGGCGGTAATCGTACATCGTGCCTTCTCCGACGAGGAATATGCCTCACGGCGAAAGCAATGGCTGGCTTGTGGAGAGGCTGGCGGCGTGCTCGTGAGTGCTGCGATAGCCACGCGGGAGAAGTCCGTCATGCGCGAAGCGATGGACCTCGGCTACCACATTATATGGGTCAGGGAGAATGGTTTTCCGCCGTTGTACAAGCCTTCCGGCGAGTCTTTCGATGCCTGCTCTCAAGGCCGTCTCTTGCAGGTCTGTCCTTGGGAGTATCACATGGGAAAGCGCACCATCTCGCGGGAGCAATGTCTGAAGCTCAACAGGCTGGTAGAAGAGATTGCTGACGAGTAAACCCGCCGGCCAACCGCCGTCCCAACAAAAAGGCGGCTCATCGTCTGACGCATACCCAACAAAAAAGCGGCTCCTTCACAGGAACCGCTTTTTTACCTTAACAAAACTACTAACCTATTAACTTTGGTGTTAACCTAAAAACTAACTACTAACAAACTCCGTCAAATGAAATGTGCTAATGAAAATCTTTACTCTACGCTTAATATACGAAGCACTTGGATACTTTACGCAGACTTTACGCCAAAAGCGCAAAAAGTAAGGTAAGCAGCACAAAGCAGCAACACACAGATGCCTGCCGTGATGGTGCCTGCGAGGTCGGTGGCAAAGCCGATAAAGGGCGTGGCAGCACCACCTCCGGCCACGGCGGTAATCATCAGCCCCGAGATGAGGTTGGCCTTCTGGGGCTCTGCCTGCACAGCCATGGAGTAGATGATGGGGAAGATGCACGAGCAGAGGAAACCGATGGCCCCAATCTGTGCCAAGGCCCATGCATCGGGCAGCTGGACGAAGGCCAGCGAGAGGATGACTAGGATGCAGGTCACGATGTTCAGTCGGAAGTAGGTCATGTCGGCAATCTTCGTCATGAGGAAGACACCGAGGAAGGCTCCTACGGTACGGCTGATGAAGTAGACCTGCGGAGCCATACCAGCCTCGGCTACCGACCAGCCGTAACGGCTGATCATGACCTTGGAGGATACGAAATTGGTACCGACATCGATGGCTACGGCAAAGAAGATGCCGAAGAAGAGCAGCAGGATGGTGGGATTCTTCAGGAGGGCGAAGGTCTGGAGGCCCGACGTTGAAACGTCGGGAACGGAGGCGACGGGGCCCGCCGTAGCAGCGGCGGGAATGGTGGCAGGGGCGGACTCGCGAGGGATAGGCGAAAGCCAGAGCCAGAGGGCAGAGAGTAACGTGATGACACCCAGCACGGGGAAAGCCAGATACCAGCGCTGTGGGTCGCCACCGCCCAACACGTTGACGGCAAAAAGCATGATAAACGGTCCACAGAAGGACGAGACGGCCTTGACCACCTGACCGGCCGTCAGACTGCTGGTGAGAATCTTCTCGTCGGTGACGACATTCTTGATGAGCGGATTCTCAGACACCTGTAGGATGGCATTGCCGATGCCCAGAGCGGCATAGCCCACCAGACAGGCCCACGAGGTGCCGATGAGGGGTACCATCATGCCCACAATGGTGACGACCATGCCCAATAGCACGGTGTTCTTGCGTCCCCAGCGGTTCATCTGGATGCCAACAGGGACACCTAAAAAGAGGAACCACACAAAGACCATTGACGGCAAAAAGCCCGCCATGGTCTGACTCCAGCCGAACGCCTCGCGGGCATAGTCGCTGGAGATACCTACGATGTCGCAGAAGCCCTGCACGAAAAAGGCGAAGAGCACTGCACCAATGCATGAAAGTTGTTTTGTCTTCATATCCGTATTACATTTTATTTTTCTCTGATTGTAATACGGATATGAAGGTGGGTTTACTTACTTTTTCCAGTAGACAACGTAACGGCAACGCTGCAAGTCGTAGAAGGGCTGGATGGTGATGCCGTCCGACTCGAAACGCAGTCCGCCAAGAGGTTTCACCGTGCCGAGGGTGATGTCTGCATGTTTGCCATAGTCGAAGGTGTAGTAGTCGTTGTACTTCTTGGGGTCGCTGAAGGGGTTGGCGACTTCTGCCAAGCGGCCACCCAGCACAATGGGACCATACATCAAGGCTACACGCGAGGGGTCGTCCTTGGTGGGTTCCTCACGGAGCGTCATACCGAACTCGACAGCCACTCTCTTGGTATCCTTTATCGTCACATATCCGTCGGAAGCAGGCTTCACTTTCCTGCCGTTGACTTTCATGTAGGCAGCCCAATAGGGGTAGCGGAGCTTGAGGGTGAGACCCGCCGTAGAAGCAGCGGGAATGGGGGCGGGGGAGACCGTGATGACGGTCTTGTTGGACTCGGGGAAACGGGTTTCCTGACGGATGACTGTGCCATCCCAGTTCAGTTCCGAGGGGATGAAGAGGTTGACATAGAGCAACCTCCCGCCTTTTCCCTCTTGACCCTCACTTCCGAAATAGATGCTGGACTGGTACTTGGCATGACTCTCGAAACCAGAACCGACACAGCACCAAAAGCTGCTGTCGCGCGTGGAGTAGAGTCGATAGCCGCCTGTCATCAAGGGGGTGAAATAGCAGACCATGGACGAGAGGGTGTCCTGCTGACCAAGGATGTGGTTGTAGAGGGCACGCTCGTAGTAGTCGGCAATCTTAGAGTCGGGCTCGTAGCAGAAGAGACGGTCAGCAAGTTTCAGCAGGTTATAGGTGCAGCAGTTCTCGCCGTCATAGCCGGTGAGGTGCTTCGACTGCGTCTCAGGACGGAAGAGGTGTTCCTTGTCGGAGACCTCGCCAGTGACGAAGGCATGGTCATTGACCAGTGTATTATATAATATGGTGGCAGCCCGACGACTGCTGTCGTCACCAAACAGTTCATAGTTGCGACACTCGCCCAAGAGCTTGGGGATGAAGGTGTTGGCATGATTGGTGCCGAGGTCGTTATTGCCAGCCTTGAGCGGGTCAATCTTGTCGTTGTGATAGAAGAAACGAGCCACCCAGAGGTGCCGTTCGTCGCGTGTGATAGCATAGAGGTTATACATCGCCTCGTTGAAGCCACCAAACTCGTTGCGGAGCATACGGCGGCGGGTATCTTCGTCTAAGGGGCGCAACTTGTTGTAAGCCCAGTCGCCCATGCCGCGGGCGACTTCGAGGGCGGTCTCATTGCCGCACATCGTGTATTGGTCAATGAGCCCCTGGAGAATCTTATGCAGGGTGTAGAACGGTGCCCATACACTCTTGCCCTGAATGTTACGGTCTATCAACCCCTCACCATAGGCAGAAAGGTAGCCCGTTCCGTACTGGCGCTGCACTTCGGCGAGTCCCTGTACTATTGAGTCTGCCTTGAGACCCAGCGAATCTTCGCTGGGAACGGGAGCCGCAGATGATAAATAGGCCATGGCCGAGAGCAAGTGTCCAGTGGTATGTCCACGCAGGTCACAGTCCATCGACTCCCAGCCGGCCAGATGGTGCATGGTCATATAGCCGCCCTCCTTAGCAGAGAAGACCCCTGCCGTATTGCGGAAGGAATGGAGCAACGAGCCGACGGGGATGTTGGCAATCCATGCCGAGTC
>CAMHIM010000122.1 GCA_946185225.1 uncultured Prevotellaceae bacterium | reverse complement strand
GTACCGAAGAACAGCAGGATGAAACCGGTAATCAGCGAGGTGACGTTCGAGTCGAAGATAGCGGAGAAGGCGTTGGAGTAGCCCTTGTTGATGGCTTCCTTGACGTTCAGGCCCTTGCGGAGTTCTTCCTTCGTACGCTCATAAATCAGCACGTTGGCATCGACGGCGGTACCCAGGGTCAGCACGATACCGGCAATACCCGGCATGGTCAGAGCGGCCTGGAACGAGGTAAGGATGCCCAGCGTGAAGAACAGGTTGAACAGCAGGGCGCAGTCGGCCATGATGCCGGGAACCCAGCCGTACAGCAAAATCATGTAAATCATCAGCAGGACGAAGGCCACGATGAAGGACATAATGCCCTGCTGGATGGACTGTGCACCGAGCGACGGGCCGACGACCTCCTCCTGGACGATGCGGGTAGGAGCCGGCATCTTACCGGAGTTCAGCGTGTTGGCCAGGTCCTTGGTGTCCTCGATGGAGAAGTTACCGGTAATCTGTGAGTTGCCACCGGAAATCTCAGAGTTCACGCGGGGAGCGCTATAGACGGCGTCGTCAAGGACGATGGCAACGGCCTTGCCGATGTTCTGCTTGGTGAGCTGTGCCCAGCGGCGGGCACCGTCAGAGTTCATCTGCATGGTGACGCAGGGATGACCCATCTGGTCGAACTCGTCCTTGGAGCTGACGATGACGTCGCCCTCCAGCGGAGCACGTCCGTTAGGCTCGGTCACCTTCAGGGCGTGGAGCTCGAAGCGCTCCTGGCCGTCGGTGAAGCCCATGTTCTCGGCCTTGGCACTCCATAGGAGCTTGACGTCGGCGGGAAGCACCTGACGGGCGATGTCAGAGTAGATGACCTTGTTGACCTCTGCCGTATCGCGACCCAGGGCATAGCCCACGGTGCTCAGTCCCTGTCCGCTGGCAGGGACAAGGAATGCGAAGAGGGGGTTCTGCTTCTTGGCCTCGGCAATAGCCTTCTCGTCCTTGGTGCTGGCAGCAGCGTCCTTGGCTCCCAGTTTGGCAGCCAGGTCTGCACCTGCAGCGGCAACGGTGTCGGCAGCGGCAGCCTCAGCAGCCACAGCGGTGGTGTCCTCCTCGACAGCCTCGCCGCCGGTGAGGGCATACTTCTGGTTCAGCTGCGAGAGCAGGGGAACGATTTCCTGTGCGTTATAGGTCTCCCAGAACTCCAGGTTGGCAGAGCCCTGAAGGAGCTTACGTACACGCTCGGGTTCCTTGATGCCGGGCATCTCGACCATGATACGGCCGGCCTGACCTTCCAGTTTCTGGATGTTGGGCTGTACGACGCCGAACTTATCGATACGGTTACGTACGACGTTGAAGGAGTTGTCGACGGCAGACTGTACTTCCGTGCGGAGGGCACTCTCCACCTCGCTGTCCGAGGACTGGGTGCTCACCTTGCCCTTCATCTGCTGCGTAGCAAATACGGCAGCCAGGGGTCGGCCGTTGGAGTTCTGCTTCCAGTACTTGATGAACAGGGAGATGAAGTCCGACTGACTGGTCTCCTCTTCCTTCTTGGCTTCTTCCATGGACTTCTTGTAGGCAGCGTCCTGCTTGTGGTCGGCCAGCACGTCAACGACGTCGGGCACGGAAACCTCAAGAATCACGTTCATACCGCCCTTCAGGTCCAGGCCGAGGCCGATTTCCATCTCACGGCATTCCTTCAGCGTGTAGGCGCCGAAGTACACTTTCTTGTTCATCATTGAGTCCAGGTACTCCTGTCCGGCCACCTCGCCCATGGCAGCCGCCTTGTTTTCATAGTGGCGGGTGACGAACGAGAAGGAAAGATAGAAGCAGCACACAAGGATGAGCATGAGTGCAATAAACTTTACAATTCCTTTGTTTTGCATGTCTTTAATTATTTATTTATTACTTATATAGACACAATTGAGCGTGCAAATATAGCGATTTTTTTACACTAAGGAAAATTTCTCGGCCTTTTTCACGCATTTTTAAGGATAATCCTTCATTTTCAGCCAGCCGACAAGGGGATAATGGTCACTGTAATCCACTTTACTGTCCACCCAGCAGCCGGCGGGCTCAAAGTGAGAGGAGCAGAAAAGGTAGTCGATGCGGAAGTTGAATCCTTTCCGATTATATGACAAACCGAGTCCTTTTCCTGTCTCTCTGAAGCAGTCGATAAGGCCTTGCGAAATGATGTGACGGGTGTAGGAAATGGGGGTGTCGTTGAAGTCGCCGCAGACGATGACGGGATACTGCCGGTGGTTCTCTATAAAGCGGTGGACAGCCTCTGCCTCAGGCGCCCGGCGGACCATTGCGCTGCCCAGCTTGTCCACCAGGAGCATGCCTTCCTTGCGGGCCTCCCTGCGCTGGACGTCGCCCTTGAGGATATTCTGATACTTCTCGCGGTCCTCGGTACTGATATGGGTACTTTCCAGGTGGTTGTTGACCACCACGACCGTATCCTTGCCGACTTGTAGGAACCACGCTGCCGAGCCGTTGGTCACCGAGGTGTATTCGATGCGTTCCCTGCGCAGGATGGGGAAGCGGGTATGGATGCCGACGGCATTCTCGTGCTCCGCATTCCTGCAGAACAGCACGGTGTCGTTATAGGCATAGCGGTCGGCCAGCTTGCGTCTCACTTCCCGCTTGTTGCTGACGTCTTCCTGGAAGCAGACGATGTCAGGACTCTCGCGGTCCAGGTAGTCCATAATGCGGTCCACGGCATCCTCGTACTTGAAGTTGCCGCCATAGGTGCACACGTTGTAGGTCATCAGCTTCAACGCGCCCTCCGGCGGGGCAGAGGAGAAGTTCAGGGGGCAATATATTCTGATAGGTACGTACGCGAGAAGGAATCCGGCGACGGGAATCCACGCCTTCCGCCAGCAGAACAGGAGCCAGAAGAAGAGGAAGGCCATGTTGGCCAGCAGGAAGAAGGGCATCGCCATCCCTGCACAGCACAGCAGGGGATGTTCCACGGGCGACAGCCGGTCGCTGTAGCCCACCATCAGCATCAGCACGACGGTGGTGACGTTGGCTCCGGCAATCAGGTTGACGAGGAATCGTCGGAACTGCTTCATCATTGGTCGCGGCTGGCCTCAAAGAGTTTCTGCTTCTCCTCTTTCGTCAGACTGTCGTAGCCGCTCTGCCGTATCTTGTCCAGGATGGCGTCTATCTCTTCCTGGCGGGCCTTCTTGCGGGCATTGTACTCCATGTCGTCCTCGGCACGGCGTCCCTGTTCGGCATGCATGTGCCGGCTGCCTTCCCTGCGTGACTGGCGCTGCTCGAAGCCCTGCCGGAGCTGGTCGAAGAACTGCTGTCCGCGGCTGCGGTCGTAGCGGTTGCCGGGATGACGGTTCCAGTAGCGTATCAGCAGGAAGCCGAACAGCATACCACCCAGGTGGGCCATGTGAGCCACTCCGTCGCCATAGGAGTTCACGGAGTTGAAGAGCTCAAGGGCAATGTACCCCATGACAAACCACTTGGCCTTGATGGGGAAGGGGAAGGGTATGATGTAGATGCGCTCGTTGGGGAAGGTCATGCCGAAAGCCAGCAGCACGGCATAGACGGCACCGGAGGCTCCGATGGTGAGCGAACCGCTCATGGTCAGGAACTGGACCACCTCTTGTGCGAAACCGGCACCGATGCCGCAGCAGAGGTAGTAGAACAGGAACTTCTGCGGTCCCCACACCCGCTCGATGACGCCGCCGAACATCCACAGGGCAAACATGTTGCCGAAGAGATGCCAGAAGTTGGCATGCAGGAACAGGTAGGTCAGGAACTGATAGAAGTGGAAATGAGGCGACATGAAGAAATGAAGACCGCCGGCATAGGACAGGTCTACCCCCCTCGCCTCCAGCAGCCACGTGGCCATGAACACCAACAGGTTGATGATGAGAAGGTTCTTGGTGACGGTAGGTATGTTCTGGAACATCGTTTCGCTTGTGATTAACAATTTCAGCGCAAAATTACGAAAAATATCCATTACAGGCCATAAAAACAGGGCGAAAGGCACTATTTTTCACTAAAAAACGCACTTTTTTTCGATTTTTGTTTGTTTTATGAATACTTTCTCTTATATTTGCCGAAGAATTTAGACTTAATCAGAGTTATTACACTTATAATCACCTTAAAACAATTAAACATTATGAACAAGACAGAATTAGTTGAGAAGATTGCAGCAGGTGCTGGCATTTCCAAGGTTGACGCCAAGAAGGCTCTTGACGCTACTGTAGCAGCCATTAAGGACGCCCTCGTAGCAGGCGACAAGGTTGCTCTCGTCGGTTTCGGTACTTTCAGCGTAAACGAGCGCCCCGCTCGTGAGGGCATCAACCCCCAGTCGGGCCAGAAGATTAAGATTGCCGCCAAGAAGGTTGCCAAGTTCAAGGCTGGTGCCGAGCTGGCTGACGCCATCAAGTAATCTTCCACAAGGAATATTACAGGCGGGCTGCCCTTGAGGGGCAGCCCGCCTTATTCTTATGCTCCGGGCAAAAGCCGACCTTGCGGGGAGCAAAAGCCG
>CAMHIM010000121.1 GCA_946185225.1 uncultured Prevotellaceae bacterium | reverse complement strand
CACAGCCCGTCAGGTGGTTCGACGTGGGTGCCCCACCCACCGCCTTGTTCACCGCCGCGCTGCGGAATCCGCTGTTGATGACGATTGGGTCATCACCCTCACCATAGAGGTCGTTCCATCGCCGTCTGAGCCGCTCCAGCCACCGGCACACCCGCCGCAGATTCTCCACCTGTGCCACCCCGGGCACGTTCTCCATTCTCACACTCGTCTTGCAAAGCTCTCCCAGCGTCATGTGCTGGGAGAGACGTTCTTGAACATCCATATTTTCCTGATTTTTAATTCTTAAAAAACCTTGTCATCGACCCTTGGGTCGCTCTGACCTTTAGGTCAGAGAACTTTGAACCGCGGCTTTGCCGCATTGATTTTCCAAATGCCACGCTTGCCACGCCACGCCATCAAAGAATCAAAGTACCCGTTTTACGGAATTTTGATTTTATTTTCCCGTCTTCTACGAATTCTTCTATCTTTTCTATGAGGTGATCCCGTTGCAGCCGCATGGCTTTGCTGCGTGCAGAGGCCATGCTGCCAAGATGGAAGCATCGCATCACATCCTCCGTTGTGAACACCTCCGGCAGACGCTGGAACGAGTCGTACGTCTTCGGTCTGCGTTGCACGTTCACCGAGGCCTCTTTCAGCTTGTTGTCGAAGTAGTTCTCAGCCATGGCACCGAAGAAGTACCGCTGACAGGCATACTGGATGTTCGTGATCAGCTCAGCCAGTCGCCAGTCCACCTCGTCCGTCTCAAACTCGCCGCACCAGTAGTTGCCGTCCTGGTGCATCTTCTCCCAGTGGCGCATCACGATGAAGGGCGCCGAGAAGTTCAGTCCGTGGTAGGCACAGCGCTTCAGCAGCATCTCGTCGGCTTTCGAGTCGTTTTCGGCGGCGTCTGCCATGCGGCGTGCCGTCCAGTCATACAGCTCGTCCACAATCTTCTGCACCGTCAGCTCGCCCTTCATCCTGTCCAGCTTCTCAGCCCACTCCTTCAGGCGGTTGTCGCTCTCGTTGTCAAGGGTTGTCTCGCGGCTCATCATCTCGAAGTTGGTGGCAGGCAGCGGGATGCAGGTCAGACGGGTAGCCAGACCGCTTCCGAAGTTCTGCTCGTTCACCATCTTCTTCAGGGCTATCGGCGTGCCGGTATAGATGAAGTTCCAGATGACAAAGAAGTTCTGCAGCACGCTGTCCACATTGGAATATGCCTGACCGTCCTCCTCGTTGTGGAAAGCCTTCAGCTGCAGCGCCTGCTTGTCTATGTACGCACCGCCCTTCTGCAGCGACAGCGTGTTGTCCAGCTCCGTGTCGAAGGTCAGCAAGTGCAGCTGCATCAGCTCTCCGTCCACCTCCTCCTTGCTGTTCACCATGTCCTGTATGAACTGGGCGTTCGACGTTCGTGCCGGGTGTATGCGGATCACCACCTTCGGCTTCTTCGGTTTCTCCTTGTTGGCACCCTTTGTGCGCATCTGCTCACGATAGGCATTGATAGCCTCCATGCCCACCTTGTCGGCTTCCATGATGGGCGATGCCAGCAGTTTGAACAAGCGGGTGGCAAACGACTTACCCGATGCAGGGTCGCCGATGATCAGCGTCGAGTTGTTCAGCCTGCGCAGTTCCTCGGGGCGGTGGTAGAAGCGGTAGGTGCAGCGCGTCATGAGCGTCATCAGCAGACCGCCGCCCACGAACAGAGCCGCCGGATACTGGTTGCGCTTCAGTCCCTTGCAGATGTCGCGAATCAGGGGGAAGTCGTCAGACAGCGCCTCTATCTGGGCACCCCAGTCCCAGAGCATCTGGTCCATCTGTGCCTGCTGGTTCCCCTGTGCGGCGCCGTACTCCCACTCGCGGAACGTCTTGCCCGTCACCTGCTCTATAGCCTGCTGCATGCTCGTCGAGGGGTAGGGATGCAGGGTGCTCTTCTCCTTCTTCCTGTTGAACTCCACGGCACTCTCCACCGTCTTCTCCACGTCCTCGTTGCGCTCGTCTATGATCTCCTTCACCCACGGCTGCTTCTCCAGCATCAGCAAGGTCAGCTCCTTGTTGCCGTCGGTCATCAGCAGCAGGTCCGAGGCCAGTTCCAGGCTGCTGTTATGCCGGCTCTTGCCACCCTCCCGAGGCAAGTCGCCGCCATACTTCGCATCAATGATAGCCTGCAACTCAACCCCATGCCATGCAAAGTCTCTTTTGCCCTCGCCTGTGCCCTCTAAGTTAGGAGGTGTGGTGTCTGAACGACCGTCAGTCATTGCCCCGTTCTCTACCTGGGTGTCTTTAGGGCGTTGGGGGTCTTCCCCTAACTTAGGAGACTCAGTGAACTGATGGTGCAGCGGCTGCGTCTTCTTCTCACGATAAGCCGGGGTGTACTGGTTGTCGAACGCCTCGTCATAGTATGTGAACAGCCTCTCCTCGTCTATCAGCAGGATGTCCTCCTCCTTCGGTGCGAACGAGTTGCGGGTAGCGTCTATGCAGCTGTCGTCGGCCGTATAGCCCAGCTGGCTGGCAAAGACTATCTGGTTGTCGGCAAGGTTGCCCAGTGTGCCGTCAGCCGTGAAGATGACGCGGATGCCGCGTCCCGAGCTTGTCAGATGCACCAGCACCACCCGCTTCATCAGTTCCTCCTGCTGTTGCAGCCGTTCCCAGACCTCCATCGGGTTCTCCACATGGTCAATGTCCAGCATCACCAGTCCGTTCAAGTGACATCCCGCCAGTTGCCTGCGCGTCACCATCCTCGCCTTCGGCTCCGGATCGTCCTTGTGCTTCTTCTTCGGTTTGTAGCTCACCTGGTCAAACTCACGACAGCAGAACGTAAAGGCAGGCAATGTCTTTTTCAAGTCGTCAGCCCATGCCAGCAGTTTCTTGTCCGTGCCCTTCTTCTTCCATCGCTCCTTGGCGGTAGCCGTCTTCAGGTCGCGCAGCGTCCTGAGTTCGAACTTCCTGAAGTCCTCATGAGCCGCCCATCGAGCCATCGCCTCCTCGTCTTTAGCCTCGACAGCCGCCATAATCTCGCGCCGCGAGTCAATCAGCCACGGCGTCGAACTCTGCCGTATGCACTTCCAGAACTCCTCCCTGCGGCACCTCACCGCAGAAAGCTCCTTCGTATTCTTCTGATAGCAAAATCCCATAATTCTCAATTGTCAATTAAACCAACTCTATCAGTTCCCTATCAATGAGCGTCTCCTTCACTTCCTTCATCTCACGGTCCAATATGGACATCATGCGGACCGTACCCACCTTCTTCGGTAAGGAGTCGTACACCTTGATGCGCTTCGGACTCTCCTTCACCCAGCCATGTTCCAGCGCCTTCACCAGCACGTCGTTCTCTCCGTGCAAGCTACGACTGTAGTATGGCTTAAAAGTTAGTCTTCCTGTGTTCTGGTCGATAAATATCACACCCTGGACTCGCTTGCCACTTGCCAGCATTGCCAGCAGCTTGATGGCGTCTAATAAGAAAATATACTTTTTCATTGTTGCTTGAATGTTGCTGAGGTTCACGTTGAGATGGGGCCCTACATCCGTTTCCGGATGCTCAATTGATTCCCTTCGCTACACTCAAGGTTGTTTACTCTTGTTTACTTGTTCTCCTCTGCGAAAAACTTACGATGGGTCTGGAGACTGTCCATGATACCCTCTTTGATGGTTTCCTCCACATGGCGGCCGTCACGCTCTGCGTTAGCCATGATAAATCCGATGATGTTGCACGCGATGCAGGTCAGCACGCTCTCGTCCCAGGGGTTTCGCAGGTCGAAGCAGTCGGTGACCTCCTTGAATTGTTCCGCCATGAACGTGAGGTCATGTTCGAACTGTTGCTCAATGTCCTTCATACCGGTGAAGAATTGTACGGGTTTCCCCAAGTTGGTCTTCTGCCTGATGGCGTTCGTCCGTTTCTTTGAATTCTTTGTTCTCATCTTCAGTTTGTTTAGCGTCGCATCCTTTCTTGCGACCTTTAAAGATTAATAAGTCATGTGTTTGATGTTCACAGTCAGCTCCGTCCCGTGTGTCTCCGAGAATCTTCTGCGTATTTCAGACATCGAAGCCCTGTCCTGTTCCTCCATCCATCCCATTTCTATCTGCTCGCTCTCCTGCAGCCTCACCTCGTTGAGGTAGAACAGGTAGTCCAGCGAATAGAACTTGATTTTTCTATGTTTCATATCGCCTTGATAGTTGAAATGTAAATCTTGTTTTCATATCGCGTCTGTCCCTGCTGGTCCTGCCAGCTTCGGACGCTCGTCGAGAGTTGAGAGCGCACCGTGTCGCCCTCGTTCAGATGTCCCACAAGCGAGCGGGCATAGTCGCCCGTCGCCTCTGCATACATGGTGTCTACACCGTCGGTCAGCACGAAGCCCATGCTCGTAAACACCTTTGCCCAACCCTGTTGGTCATTGTACTGCCTGTCCTGGATAGGCAGCAGCTTCTGAATCTTCATTGTTTTTTCCATTTGTTTCAATGATGTTATTAAAAAATTGTTGAAGCGTAAGTTTGTAGCAATAAGTCAAAGATCGAGGATGATTTCCGACGGCAAAGGTAGACATAAAAAAAAGGTGCATGAAACTTCGTCATGCACCTCTACGTAAAATTCTAACACTCTAACGTTATTCTAACACT
>CAMHIM010000120.1 GCA_946185225.1 uncultured Prevotellaceae bacterium | reverse complement strand
CATGCCTGGGGCTCCTGCTATACTGCTGCGGTCGGGCGTCAGAACTCGGCCGACTTCGGCGTACGCGGGAAGGGGATGACGTCACGGATGTTCTGCATACCGGTGACGAACAGGATGAGGCGCTCGAAGCCCAGGCCGAAGCCGGCGTGCGGGCAGGAGCCCCAGCGACGCGTGTCGATGTACCACCACAGGTGGGTCTTGTCCATCTGGCGACGCTCAATCTCTGCCATCAGCTTGTCGTAGCTCTCCTCACGGACACTGCCGCCGATGATTTCGCCAATCTGCGGGAACAGCACGTCGGTGCCCTGCATGGTGGGACCGGGGGCCACAGCGCCCTTGTAGCCGACGCTTCCGTTCTCACCCGTATCGCCAGCCTCACCGGAGACACCGGGGTTCTGCTTCATATAGAACGACTTGAACGAGCGCGGGTAGTCGGTCATGATGACGGGCTTCTTGAAGTACTCCTCGACAAGGTAGCGCTCGTGCTCACTGGCCAGGTCGTCACCCCACTGGCAGGGGAACTCGAACTTCCTGCCGTTCCTGACTGCTTCCTGCAGGATATTGATGCCCTCGGTATAAGGCAGACGGACAAAACTGTCCTTGAGCACGCCCTCCAGACGCTGGATGAGCGACTTGTCTATCATCTGGTTGAGGAACTGAAGGTCGTCCTTGCAGTTGTCCAGTGCCCAGCGGACACAGTACTTGATGAAGTCTTCCTCCAGGTCCATCAGCTCTTCCTGGTCAAGGAAGGCAATCTCCGGCTCTATCATCCAGAACTCGGCCAGATGGCGCGGTGTGTTGGAATTCTCGGCACGGAACGTCGGGCCGAAGGTGTAGATGGCGCCTAAGGCCGTGGCTCCCAGCTCGCCCTCCAGCTGACCGGAGACGGTGAGCGAGGTCTGCTCGCCGAAGAAGTCGTCGTCGTAGATAATCTTTCCCTGCTCGTCCTTCTTCAGGTCGTACAGGTTCTTGGTGGTCACCTGGAACATGTTGCCGGCACCCTCACAGTCGCTGGCGGTAATCAGCGGCGTGTGGAAGTAATAGAAGCCGTGCTCGTGAAAGTAGGTGTGGATGGCCATCGCCATGTTATGACGGATGCGCATCACGGCACCGAAGGTGTTGGTACGCAGACGCATGTGGGCGTTCTTGCGCATCACCTCGAAGCTCTGGCCCTTCTTCTGCATAGGATAGTCGTTGCCGCACAGGCCGTAGACCTCAAGCTTGGCGGCCTGAATCTCAGACGTCTGACCTGCGCCCTGGCTCTCTACCAGCGTACCCTCGGCAGAGATACAGGCACCGGTGGTGATGTCCTTCAGCAACTGTTCGTCGAACTTGGACGGGTCGACGACAATCTGGACGTTCTTGATAGTGGAGCCGTCGTTCAGGGCAATAAAGTCTACTGCCTTGGAACTGCGATGCGTGCGGACCCAGCCCTTCACGCAAACTTCCTTTCCGTATTCCGTACTCTTCAGTACGTCAATAATCTTTGTTCTTTTCATTGTTCTTATTCTAGATACACTAGTATTTCCAGCCTGACTATCCAGGCTAACCAGATTACTCGTATGCCCCCATGCGCAGACGGTCGACTTCCTCCTCGGTGAGATAGCGCCAGTCGCCGCGACGGAGATTCTTCTTGGTAAGACCGGCAAACTGGACGCGGTCGAGCTTGGTCACCTTATATCCCAGCGACTCAAAAATACGACGCACAATGCGGTTCTTGCCGGAGTGAATCTCAATGCCCACCTGCTTCTTGTCAACAGGGTCGGCATACTGAACGTCGTCGGCCTTGATTTCACCGTCGTCAAGCGTGATGCCCTCGGCAATCTGCTGAAGGTCATGGGCGGTGACGTTACGGTCCAGATAGACATGGTATATCTTCTTCTTCAGGTACTTCGGGTGAGTCAGCTTAGAAGCCATGTCACCGTCGTTGGTCAGCAGGAGCACACCTGTAGTGTTGCGGTCAAGACGGCCTACGGGGTATATGCGCTCAGGACAGGCTCCCTTGACAAGGTCCATGACCGTCTTGCGCTGCTGGGGGTCGTCACTGGTGGTGACGTAGTCCTTAGGCTTGTTCAGCAGGACATACACCTTCTTCTCGATGCTGACGGGCTCGTCGTGGAACTTCACCTCGTCAGTACGCAGCACCTTCGTGCCCAGCTCGGTAACTACCTCGCCATTGACGGTCACGACACCGGCCTGGATGAACTCGTCGGCCTCACGACGGCTGCAGACACCGGCATTAGCCAGGTACTTGTTCAGACGAATCGGCTCGTTCGGATCGAAGTTCTCCTCCTTATACTCTATACGCTTCTTCAGGCTGTATTTGGCATTGGGGTCATAGTCGGCTGTATGCTGACGATAGCCGCCCTGGCGCTGCTGGCCGTAGCCACTGCGCTGCTGGTAGCCGCCCTGACGCTGCTGGCCGTAGCCGCCGCGCTGCTGATAGCCGCCACCCTGACGCTGCTGGCCGTAGCCGCCGCGCTGCTGGTAGCCACCCTGATGCTGCTGGCCGTAGCCGCCGCGCTGCTGGTAGCCGCCCTGACGCTGCTGGCCGTAGCCATCCTCACGCTGCTGGTAGCCATACTGAGAACGAGGCTGATAGCCACCCTCCTCGCCCTCGGCGTTGTAGCGGGGACGATAGCCACCCTGAGGACGCGACTGGTAGCCGCCCTGGGGACGGGGCTGATAGCCGCCATTACCATAGCTGTTATTGCGGGGACGATACGGGCGTTGGGGCTGGACCGACTGCAGACCTGCGCCAAAACCCTCGGGGCGGAAGCCGCCCTCGTCGTTCTTTCGGTTATTGTACCGCGGACGCTCCTGACCATAAGGGCGGGGCTGTCCGGTGTGAATGCGGGGACGCGGTGAACGACCCTTGTACTCGCGCTGGGAACCGTCGCGGTCACCGGCTGACTGATTTTCTAAAGACTGTTGCTCCTGATTCTTTTCTTGTTCGAAATCCATCATTTCTTTTCCTTTCTTTTAATAATTAAGTGCCTCACGGCTTTCTTTGTAATGTTAGTTGTATGGTTTGATGTGTTACTTATCTGCTTCTTACATTCCCGTGTAGTTCCATGGAGTGATGGCCATCAGTTCCTCCTTGACGCTGTCGCTGACGTCCAATGTCTGGATAAACTCGTGTATAGTCGCCTCGGTCATCTTCTGATTGGTACGGGTGAGTGCCTTCAACGCCTCATAGGGATGAGGATAGGCCTCACGGCGCAGGATGGTCTGGATGGCCTCAGCAACCACAGCCCAGGTCTGTTCCAGGTCCTCATGCAGTTTCTCCTCATTGAGAATAAGCTTCCGGAGTCCCTTCAACGTACTCTGGAAAGCGATGAGGGCATGACCCATGGGCACACCGACATTGCGGAGGACGGTGGAGTCCGTCAAGTCACGCTGCAGACGGCTGACAGGAAGCTTCTGCGCCAGGAACTGCAGGATGGCATTGGCAATGCCGAGGTTACCCTCGGAGTTCTCATAGTCTATGGGGTTCACCTTATGAGGCATCGCACTGGAGCCTACCTCGCCGGCCTTGATCTTCTGCTTGAAGTACTCCATGGAGATGTACATCCAGAAATCGCGGTCCAAGTCGATGACGATGGTGTTGATACGGCGCATGGCATCGAAAATAGCTCCCAGCCAGTCGTAGTTGGAAATCTGGGTAGTATACTGCTCACGCTCCAAGCCCAGCTTCTGCGAAACGAACTGATTGCCAAACTCACGCCAGTCGTACTGAGGATAGGCCACATGGTGGGCATTATAGTTCCCGGTGGCTCCGCCGAACTTGGCTGTAATGGGGGTTTCCTTCAGGCTGCGCAGCTGCTCCTCCAGACGATAGACAAAGACCTTGATTTCCTTGCCGAGACGAGTCGGAGAGGCGGGCTGGCCATGAGTCTTGGCCAGCATGGCAACATTCTTCCACTCCTCGGCATAGTCGTTCAGCTGCTCAATAAGCTCCTCAACAAGCGGATAATAGACCTGCTCCAGGGCCTCCTTGATGCTCAAGGGGACACTGGTGTTGTTAATATCCTGTGAGGTAAGACCGAAGTGGATGAATTCCTTGTAGGCATCCAAGCCGCCTATCTTGTCCAATTCTTCCTTGATAAAATACTCAACTGCTTTCACGTCGTGGTTGGTAACCTTCTCAATATCCTTCACCCGCTGTGCATCGGACGGGGTGAAGTTACGATAGATGTCACGAAGACGCTCAAACAAAGAGTGGTCGAAAGATTCCAGCTGCGGAAGCGGCAGTTCGCAAAGGGTAATGAAGTACTCTATCTCTACACGTACGCGATAACGTATCAAAGCGTATTCCGAAAAATAGGGAGCCAAAGGCTCGGTTTTTCCACGGTAGCGACCGTCAATAGGCGAGACGGCTGTCAATGCATTCAGTTCCATTTTCTCCTGATTATTCTTTTGAGGATGCAAAGGTACGAAAAAGTTAAGAGTTGGAGGTTGGGCACAAAGAGTTTTTTCGCATGGGACATTATTTTTTGTGATATTTAACACGAAAAAGCCGCAATCCCCATGGATTGCGGCCTCTCTTGTGGGCGTTGACGGATTCGAACCGCCGACCCTCTGCTTGTAAGGCAGA
>CAMHIM010000119.1 GCA_946185225.1 uncultured Prevotellaceae bacterium | reverse complement strand
CCACGATGTGGGGCATCCTGCCGGCCAAAGGATTCTGGGTGAACCATGCCCGCAACGTCCATTTCGACAATGTCTGCGTGAAAACCCTCAGTCCCGACCAGCGTCCGCTCTTCTTCAAGCAGGACTGCGAATAGGGGCACTCAAGCCTATGCGGTGTTGTTTAGAGTTTAGAGTGTAGAATGTAGAGTGTAGAGTTATGATTACAGTTGGAGGCTAAAATCTTCTACATAACTTTAAACTCCAAAGGGTATACGAGTTTGCGGAGATAATATCCTAAAAAAGGCCCGCCAAAGCGAGCCTTTTTTTAGAATATTCATAGTGTTTATTCGTTCTTGAAACCGTAGCCATTGGTGAAGCCACCATTAGCGAGCACGTTCGGAGTGAACGGCCAGAGATGGATAGGAGCTTTCACGTAGTCGTAATCGAGGAACAGGTACTTGTAGTACTCGTCATCGTTGTTGACGAGGTCAATACCCCATTTCTGCTTCTTGTAACCATCGGCCTCCAGAGCGGCAATCTCATTGTCGGAGAGTTTTTCGAAGAGACCCTTGATAGCCAGGTTGGGTGCATATCCTTCAGGAATCTTCAGGCCATACTTGCTCCAGTCGTTGTTCACGCCACGCCAGCCGGGATACATCACGGCATTGCTGCGCATGTTGGCGGGACACTCCTGAGTGAGGCGTGCTCCTCCCCATTCCTTGGCAGAACCATCCACTGACTTTGTCCATACATAATTGGAGATGGTGTTGCCGTTGTCGAATGTATAGTAGCCGTCGTTTTTCAGACCGTCGAGCATCTTGCGTGTGAGTTCCTTGATGTACTTGATCTTTGCAGGCAGCAGACCTGTACGGATCAGTGTGTTGCGGCGGTCGCCCTCACCGGCAAACTCAAATCCACGCTCCTGGATGATGGCGTTCAACAGAGAACCTTCCTGAGCAATGAAGGCATCGGTCTTGGCTGCTGCCGCACCGCCGAAGGCACGGTTGCGGATGATATCAAGGTAGGTGCGGGCATTGGTGTTGTCGCCAAGGGCAGCGCAAGCCTCTGCATAGCCAAGATAGATTTCAGACATGCGCATGTAGGGACCATTGATGCCCGACTTACGCTGGTTGGCAGTCCACACCACATCCTGACGGTTCTCATCCCATTTGTTGAATGCGATACCACCGCCCTTACCCTGAGAACCGGGTACGAAGGGGAGCAGGATTTCCGTGCCAGTGGCACCAGCCGTGGCCGTCACGGTGCAGCTTACGTCGCGGCGCATGTCGTTAGGATCGAACACACCATAGTAGAAAGCAGGATTGATACGTCCCTGACCGTAGTTCTTGCAGGGATAGTTGTCCTTGCTGCCACCAGTGGTGGGACGGCCGAAAGAATAAGGACGTGCATCGTTGCCGGCGCCCTGCGAGATGGCCACCTCATAGATGGATTCATCGGCGTAGGTCTCATCTGGCATGTGCATCTGCTGGAAGAACACCTGATAGGGGTTCGGTGTGGTGCGTCCGTCGGTGGTAATGAACTTGGCCGAGCCAGGATTGTCGATGACAGCCTTGAAATACTGCTGTGCCAACTGGTAGTATGACTTCCAGTCGCTGCGGCGTCCGTATGTGGCACCGTTGTTCTCGGTTCCCATGTTCTCGAAGGTGAGGGGATTGCCGTTTCCGTCGACGCGCTGGATGTCGCCACGACGGGTCTGGTATCCACCGGCCTCCAGGGCGATGCGTCCGATAAGGCCCTCCACGTAGGTGCGTGAGAAGTAGTTCTTGCCCGTAACACCGGGAATGGATCCCACACGGTACATCACCGGAGCTACCTTCTGCAGTTCAGCGAGGATGACGTCGTAGATGGAATCACGGCCCACAAGCCCATCGTGGTCGGTGCTCTTGCCGCTGACGTAGGGCACGTCGCCAAAGTATTTGATCAGTTCGCGATAGGCTGTAGCCTTCAGGGCAACTGCCTCGCCATAGAGTTGGCCGGACGTGCTTTCCGTGCCGGATGCTATCATCTCGTCGAAACCTTCCGACTCCTCAACAAGGTTCATCACGATGCAAGCCTTGCTAATGACTTCATAAAGAGCTGCATAGGTATCGTTCTCCTTCTGGTAGCTCAACAGAGTGTACTGGCCGGCGAAGTTGCCGTTCTGATAGAACTGTTCGGGATAGTGGCGGCCGGGTTGGTTGGCAAAGTTCTCCGGGTGGCGCTCAATGTCGGAACCGGCAACGTCGGCTGCATAGAAAAGACCGTCGCCGAACACTTTGTTCTGTGCAGCGTTAGCCCATGAAGAGTAAGCACCGTCGATGGCGGCACGTGAAGTCTCAGTGGTGGAGAACACGAAAGCAGCATCGGCCTTTGAAGGCGTATCGGTCTCCAGATAATCACTGCATGAAGTATTCAGAGCGAGAACGCCTGCTGCAAGAGCGAATGAATATATTATCTTTTTCATATTTGTTTTCTCCTTATGATTTAGAATGTTACGTTAAGACCGAAGGTGTAGGTTCTTGCCCGGGGGTAAGAGTTCCAGTCATAGTTAGGAGTGGGGAAACCGTTGTTGCCGCCGGGACGTGTGTTCACGTCGGGGTCGCTTCCGTCGTAACCTGTGATGCAGAAGAGATTACCACCGGTGAAGTAAACGCGCAGGTTGCTGATGCCCACTTTCTTTGTCAGTGCGCGTGGCAGCGTGTAGCCCAGGGTAAGGGTGTTCAGTCGGAGGTAAGAAGCATCTTCGATAAACTCAGAAGAAACGAGACCGTACTCTGCATAAGGCAGGGCATGAGCTGCACCGGCATTCAGCGCAGCGAGGGCGCTCGGGTCGGTCACGGCATAGAGATCGCCGCTGGCATCGACGTCATAAATCTTCCAGCAGTCGGAGATGAGACCGAGACGGTTCCATCCGAAGCTGGTGTCCTTGTTACCCATCATGGAGTGCATGGCATTGGCGTTATACACATCGCCGCCAATCTGATAGGTGAAGCCTGCGGAGAAGTCGAAGCCCTTGTAGCTGGCATTGAGATTGATGCCGCCGGTGTGCTGGGCCATGGTGTGGCCTACCACCTGGCAGTCTTCCTCGGTGATGGTGCCGTCTCCGTCGGTATCTTCAAACTTGACCATACCCGGGAAAGCCACCTGACCTTCGGGAAGGTTGTAAAGTGCGGAGACGCTGCCGGGATAGTTGGTCACGTTGCTACCCATGTCGGCCACGCCAGGCTTCAGCGTCCATACGCCGTTGCTCACGGTAAAGTCGTCAACGGTATAGAATCCAGCGCTCTTGTAGCCGTAGATGGTTCCCACGGGCTCACCTTCGCGGATGATATAGTCGTTGTAGGGACGTTTCATGGAAGAACCCCAGTTGGTGTTGGTGTCGGCATTCACGCCTTCGAGCACCTTCTCCACATTGTTCTTATTGTAGTTGTAAGTGGCATTGACGCTCAGATTGAAGTCCTTCGAACGGATAATCTCATAGAAGATGGCCAATTCGACACCCTTGTTTGAGGTCTCGCCAACATTCTGGTACTGGTAGCTGTGACCGGTGCTTTCGGCAACGGGGACGCGCATCAGAATATCCTTGGTGGAATTCCAATACACATCGAGGCTACCGCGCAGCTTACCGTTCCAGAAACCGAAGTCGATACCGAGGTTGCGGCTGATGGTGGTCTCCCACTTCAGGTCGGGGTTAGCCAGCACAGCACCGGGCGAGAACGTCACCTTGCGGCTGCCGCTCGACCAATCCACTGCGGGTTCCCAATATTCTTTCCAAAGCGAAGCGTCGATGTTGTCATTACCGGAAGTACCGAATGAGAGACGCAGTTTCAGGTTGTCGAGCCATTCCTTGCTGCTTTCCATGAAAGGCTCGTCGTTAATGCGCCATGCCACGGCACCTGCGGGGAAGTAGCCCCAGTGGTGGTTGGGAGCGAAGTTAGAGCTACCGTCGGCACGGAATGTGGCGGTGAAGAGGTAGCGGCCCATGAGACTGTAGTTGGCACGTCCGAACCAGGAGAGTGTGTGCTTAGGCTCACCGATGCTATAGGTGGAGTTGGTAACCTTCTGGGCGGCGCTGGCAATCTGGCTGTCGCCAATCATGTTGAACATCTGGAAGAAACCGAATGCCTGTTCCTGAGTGTATTCCGCAGGATAGCCTGCACCAATCATGCTGCTGCTGTTGGATTTCGAAGCAAGCACCTCGTTACCGGCCAAGAAAGAGAGTTCATGATTTTCGCCCAGGCCTTGCACCTGATAGTTCAGCGTAGAAGCCCAGCGGACGCCGTATCCGTCGCCTTGTGTCAGGGTAGCCTTGTTGTAGGGAGTGGATGACTTTCCGCCGTCCCACTCTTCACGCTTGCTCCAGTTGCGGCTCAGCGAGAGTTCCGTCTTGGCCGTGAGTCCCTTGATGACGTTCCAGGTCAGCGTGCCCATGGCGCGGATGCGCTGCCGGCGGTTAACACTGCTGTAGTTGTCGATGATCGACAAAGGATTGCTAATGTCCTCAACGCTGGCACTACCCATACCGAGGTCGGAAGGCTCGCCGCTGCCCAGCGGGTTGTCAATGGGACGGAAGCCATATACCGAGTTACCGGCGGCATAGTCGAAACTGGTGCCTTCGAACTTCATTT
>CAMHIM010000118.1 GCA_946185225.1 uncultured Prevotellaceae bacterium | reverse complement strand
ACCGTGCCGAGATTCTGCAGATGCGCCGCGACAGAAACCGTGAGGGACTTCAGGCATTGCAGGACCAGCTGGTTGCCGAGGCTGAGGCAAAGGTGGGTAAGACAGGACTGACCGATGAGCAGTTGAGGCTTTACTCCACGGTCGGCGGCACTCCCCATCTTGACGGCCAGTACACGGTGTTTGGTGAGGTGGAGGACGGTCTCGACGTGGTAGAGATGATCCAAGGCTCTGCTACCGGGCGCGGCGACAGACCCATCGACGACATTGAGATGCGGATGACGGTTATCTAGATTTTCAAGATCCTCTAGGTACCATCACAGAACTTCTGTCAGCTCTCCCGTCTCAGAGTCGATGATGAAGCCGCGGACCACGATGTCGCGGGGAACGAGCGGATGGGTGCTGATGGTCTCGACGGTACGGCGTACAGACGTCGTTGTGTCCTTGAAGCCCTCCAGCCACGTGTTGAGGTCTATGCCGCACTTACGGATGGTGTCGAGCGTCTCGTCGGTCACACCGCGGGCAACCATCTCGTGGTGGAAGTGATCGTAGCTCATGTGGCAGGCTCCGCAGTTCGAGTGTGCCACAACCATGATCTCCTCCACGCCCAGTTCGTAGATGGCGACGATGAGACTGCGCATGGCAGAGTCGAAGGGAGAGATGACCAACCCTCCAGCGTTCTTGATGATTTTTGCGTCACCATTCCTCAGGCCGAGGGCAGCAGGCAGCAGCTCGGTCAGCCGGGTGTCCATACACGAGAGCACCGCCAGCTTCTTCGACGGATACTTGTCGGTCAGGAACTTCTCGTAGCCTTTCTCTGCCACGAAGGTCTTGTTGTATTCAATAATCTGGTCAATCATAGCACAAAACATAAAAGTTATTTGCAAAGATACAAATAAATGGCGGGATTTTTGTATTTTTGCGCCAAACAATCGCATTACCGGATGAGTTTTTGCGCTCGTCCGACTTCTCTGGAAGAAAAGAAGAACTTGATATACTATGATAAAAAACCTGAGATTGATGAGAACATTTATTCTGATTGCAGCGATGCTGTTGGCAACAAACGCATCGGCTCAAGAGCACTTACAGCGCCGCGCCCTGGCCTCCGATACGAAAAAGACGTTCCGGACGGTCAAGGAGCTTCCTATCACCAGCGTGAAGAACCAGTACCGCAGCGGCACATGCTGGGCTTATGCCACACTGGGCTATTTCGAGAGCGAGATTCTGCGGCTCACGGGAAAGACGTACGACCTGTGCGAGATGTTTGTGGTGAACAAAGACTACATGGACTGTGCCACCCACTACGTCAGGATGCACGGGTATAGTCAGATATCCGAGGGCGGCTCGTGCGACGACGTGCTGCAGGTCATCCGCACTCATGGCATTTGTCCGGAGAACGCCATGCCCGCACCCGGTTCGCTGACAGGCGACTCGCTGGCCAACTTCAAGGTGTTCTTCCCCGAGCTGGAGCGTACCGTCAGCGGTATCGTCAGGAAAGACGCGAAGGAGCCGCTGCCGCATTGGAGAGACTCGGTACAGGCGGTTATCGAGAAATATGTGGGCCGCTGTCCGCAGTCGTTTGTCGTTGAGGGAAAGACCTACACCCCGAAGTCGTTTGCCGCCACGTTGGGACTGAATCCTGACGATTATGTCAGCCTGACCAGCTTCACCCACCATCCGTTCAACCAGTGGTTCGTCATCGAGGCTCCTTACAAATGGCGGCTGAAACCCAGCTACAACATTCCCATCGGGCAGTTGATGGAGGTGCTCGACCAGGCGCTGGATGCTGGGTATACGGTGGCATGGGGAGGTGACGTGACCGGCAACTTCACCCGGACAGGACTGGCGATGCTCCCCGACGACGTGGTGCCTACCCAGCAGATGCGGCAGGAGCAGTTCGACGACTGGCGCTTCACCTACGACCATGTGATGCTGATTTACGGCAAGGCTACCGATGAGGATGGCAAACCGTACTATATGGTCAAGAACTCATGGGGCAAGAGCGGGCAGTATCAGGGCATTTGGTATATGTCGCGCGACTTCATCGCACTCAACACCACCTATTTGTTCCTCAACCGCCATGCGCTGCCTCAGGGTTTGCGCCAGTTGCGGCAACCGTTCTAACTCCAAAGGCCTACCGCCCTGTCATTTAAAAAAAATAATGGTCTGACCATCTCGTTGATGATCAGACCATTGTTTATGTATTTGCCTTGCGCGGAAGGCTACTATAGAACCATGGAAGGCTGCTTGAGAAACATGGAAGGCTACTCTACATGTCCAGCCACCATGTTTAATCCTCTTTGACAATCGGGTAGAGCTCGATGAATTCTCCCTGATGGCTGTTGCCGTCGTTAATCAGTTCCGCCATCTTGCTGCCCACCGTCTCGGTATCGTGGAAACCGGGGAGGCTCATGTTGCCGTTCAAGTCGGTAGTCGTAGGACCCGGGTGTACGGAGAAGATTTCCACAGGCTTACCGCTCTGCACAAATTCCATGGCCATCACACCCATCATGGCGTTCTGGGCTGCCTTGCTGGCCACGTAGGCCAGAGGATGCCAGTAAGGACTGATCTCCGACGGAACGGTGACGTTCACGATTCTTCCGCTGTTCTTCTCCAAAAGCGGCAGCAGCTCCTTGGTCAGCGCAAAGGTACCGATAAAGTTCACGTCGATGGTCTCCTTAATGTTGTTGAGCTCCGTATGTCCGCCGTCCACGCTCATATCACCGGGTATGCCGGCATTGTTGACCAGCAGCGTCAACTCGGGATATTTCTCGTTCACCTCCTTGGCGGCCTGCTGCACACTGGCAAGGTCAGACAGTTCAATGTTCACCCATCCCGGCGCGTCGATACCCAGCGATTTCAGTTCGCTGATAGCTTTCTCTGCCCGTTCTTCATCGCGGGCACCGATAATGACTTTCCAACCGCTGAGTCCCAGATACTTCGCTATTCCGAATCCGATACCTTTGTTTGCACCTGTCACTAATACTGTTTTTTCTCTCATTGTTGTCTTTGTTTTGTTTTTGTTGTTATTAAAAATAATGCGATGCAAATTTACATAGAATAGTTGAGACTGCAAAACGAATCGAGATGATTTATTAGTAATGGAGAGGTGGATGAAGCCGGAAACATTTCAATTAACGTTCTACGGCACGAAAAAAACAGCTACTCCCTTCATATTGGGGGTAGCTGTTTTGTTGTGCGTCTTATGCTCAAAAGACAGGGAGCACAAGCAAATCAATCTGTTTACAGGCTCTTTACCCACTTCTCCAGCTCGTCCTTCGGAGTGCGGTTGAGCAGTTTGCCCTCTTTCCAATTCACATCAGGATAGGCCGCTTTCAGGTCCTCGCAGGCTTTCTTGATGCCGCTACCGCCGGAGGTGGCGAACGGGATGACGGTCTTGCCCTTGAAGTCGTAAGCCTCCATGAAGGTGTTGACGATTGTAGGGCATGTGTACCACCAGATGGGGAAGCCTACGTATATCACGCCGTAATCCGCCATGTTCGTCAGTTTGCCGATGATAGCTGGACGGGAGGTCTTATCCTTCATCTCCACACTGCTGCGACTCTGCTTGTCGCGCCAGTCGAGGTCGGCATCGGTATAGGGGACCTCAGGCTGAATCTCGTGCAGGTCGCCACCAGCTACGGCAGCCAGCTGCTCGGCAACGGCCTTTGTGGTACCTGTGGCTGAGAAATAGGCTACTAATACTTTCATGTTCTTGTTCTCCTTTTGCTTTTGTGAGCAGGCACTCAGGCAAATCGTCAGGAGTGCTGCCATCATCAATACAATTCTCTTCATATTCGTCGATACGTTTTATGGTTTCTGTACAAACGGTTTCAGTCCCTTCACGGCATCGGCAGCAGTAATGCGACGGCCACCGTTGTCGAGGTCGATGAGTATATAGCGGGTGTTACCCATGCCCAGCTCTTTCATGTACGACAGCTGGCGCAGTTCGTGGCGCGCCATGGAGAAGGCCTACAAAGAAGGCAAGGTGCGCGCCATCGGCGTGTCGAACTTCCAGTCGGCCCGTTTCTTCGACTTCGCCCACTATGTCGACGTGAAGCCCATGATCAACCAGCTGCAGTGCAATGCGCTCATCCAGCAGCGCGGCATCGACCCCGTCCTCGATGAGTTTGGCACGAAAATGATGGCATGGGGTCCCCTCGGCGGACAGGGAGTCGACGGCGTGGTGAAGAGCAGTCTGCTGACAGCCATCGGCAAGAAATATGGAAAGTCGGCAGCACAGGTAGCACTACGCTGGCTCACCCAGCGCGGCATTGTGGCCATCCCCAAGAGCTCGCACAAGGAGCGTATGGCGCAAAACTTCCAAGTCTTCGACTTCACGCTCACCGACGAGGAGATGGCTCAGATAGCCACACTCAACCAGCACGACGCCGGCACCGTCAACTTTGCCGATACCAATTTCGTGAAGTATCTCATCGAGACCTACGGATAACGGCGATACTGCCGTTCTGACCCGTCCCGCCCGATTCGGGATAATCGCAAATAAGAAGGGGGGAGAGCCAGCCGGCTCTCCCCCCTTATCTTTTGCTCCCTTGTTCAGGCCACAAGCTCAAGGATCAGCGCTTTAAGTATTTCTTTCCATTGACAATGACAATACCCTTACGGGAGGAACCTGTTACCCCTCAAACCGGCAGGCTAATTATCCATTGTCCATTGTAGATTATCCATTGTTTCGAACTGCCCTGTGCCAGTTGCTATATCATTACCTATAAAA
>CAMHIM010000117.1 GCA_946185225.1 uncultured Prevotellaceae bacterium | reverse complement strand
TCAAGCACCGTCACCTACTGCGTCGACTCCATTCTGAACGGAAGACCTATCGACAGCAAGAACATCGGTGCCGTAAAGAAGAGCAGCGAGGTCATTGACTGGGTGGAGAACCACGAGAATGCCATCGGCATCATTGGTTCCAACTGGCTGAACGACAAACGTGACACGACAAACGTCACCTTTAAGAAGAACATCACCGTCATGAAGGTGTCAAGGATGGACACCGCCACACCACAGAACAGCTGGCGGCCCTACCAGTACTACCTATATAATGGGAACTACCCCCTCATAAGAACCATCTACGCCCTGCTGAACGAGCCGCGCAGCGGAGTACCCTCAGGCTTCGCGCACTTCTGCCGCCTACCCAAAGGGCAGCTCATCATTTTCAAGGCAGGACTGTTGCCCATTCAGGGAAACATGAACGTCCGGGAAGTTAACGTAAGTGAAGAATAATAAACCTTTCGCACTCCCCATCGTCACAGGAATGAACAATATGTATAACTTAATCATAACAGAATTATGAAAACAACCTTCAAATACCTTTGCATGGGAGCACTGATGCTCAGCATCGCTGCACCCGTTGCTGCCCAGGATGGCAGCAAGGCTGATGTAGATGCCCTGAAGACACTTATCGCCAACAAGCAGACGGACGCCAAGTCACTGAAGCCCTTCTACAACAAGAACAAGAAGAATGCCGAGAACCTGACCGCCTTCGGACGTGCCTTCCTCGAAGCCAAGGACACCGCCAATGCCCGTATCTTCGCAGAGTATGGCATGAAGCTGAAGCATGGTCCTGCCTACGTGCTGCGCGGCGACCTCTATGCCCTTGCCGAGGACGGCGGTGCAGCTGCACAGATGTATGACCAGGCTATTTACTTTGACGACAAGAACCCCGAAGCATATCGTAAGTATGCCTCCGTCTACCGTAAAATCAGCCCCGCCGGTGCCATTGCCAAGCTGAATGAGCTTCGCGAGAAGGTTCCCGGCTATCCCGTTGACGCTCTCGTAGGACACATCAACTACATCTCCAACAACTTCGATGATGCCATAACAGCCTACGAGAAGGTAGACCGCAGCCAACTCCAGAAGATGGACATGATTGAGTATGCCACATCCTGCTACTTCACCGGCAAGTATGACAAGGGTCTCGATATGGCTAAGTTCGGCCTGGAGAAAGAGCCGCGCAACTCCACACTGAACCGTATGGCAATGTTCTGCAACACGGAAATGCAGAACTACACCGAAGCACTGAAATATGCCGACCGCCTGTTCAACAAGTCTGACTCTGCCAACATCTCCTATATGGACTACGTCTATTATGGCAACGCCCTGAACGGCAACAAACAGCATGACGAGGCCATCGCTATGTTTAAGAAGGCCCTGGAACAGGAGTTCGACAACAAGGACAAGCGTGCCGGCGTCATCCAGACACTGGCAAACGCCTATAAGGGAATGAACAACTATCCTGAGGCCATCAAGTACTATGACCAGTATCTGAACGAAGTCAGCAAGGCTTCTGCCAGCGACTACCACAGCTTTGCGCAACTGCACGTGCAGCACGCCAACACGCTGGAGGGCGACGCAAAGATAGAGACTTTCAAGAAGGCTGACGAAATCTATTCTGGCATGCAGCAGAAGTACGCCGACATTGACGACTTCATCTCCTTCCAGCGCGCACGTATCGGCATGTACATGGACCCGGAGTCGAAGCTGGAACTGGCCAAGCCTCACTACGAAAAGATGATTCAGATACTGGAGGCCAAGGCTGACCGCAGCAAAACCGACAACAACCACCTCATCGAGGGCTACCGCTACCTCATCAACTACTATCTCAACATTAAAGACGACACTCCTACGGCAAAGCTTTACGCAGAAAAGCTGCAGGGTGTCGACCCCGAGAACGACATTGCAAAGATGGTGCTCGGCTTATAAGCCAGGCACCATCACCATCCGCCGGGAAAGCCACGGCGGAAATACAAAGAAGGGGACTCCTGACGGAAGTCCCCTTCTATTTGGTCTATGAAGTTCAGAAGTTCAATTAACCAAGGCTGATAGCCTCTGCCGGGCAAACACTTGCGCAGGTACCGCACTCAGTGCAGAGATCGGGATTGATTGAATACTTCTCGCCCTCAGAGATAGCCTCTACCGGGCACTCGGGCTGACATGTACCACATGCCATGCAGTCGTCGCTAATTACGTAAGCCATACTTATAAAAGTTTTTAA
The DNA here is from genome assembly GCA_946185225.1 of uncultured Prevotellaceae bacterium. Classification (GTDB taxonomy): domain Bacteria; phylum Bacteroidota; class Bacteroidia; order Bacteroidales; family Bacteroidaceae; genus Prevotella. Next base: position 2,703 of record CAMHIM010000117.1, on the reverse strand, counting down.
GTGAAACGTTAATACTCAAAAATGGTGATGCAAAGGTAAGAACTTTTTCCGAATAGTACCCATGTTTAGTGAAAAATCTTTGCAATTTATACATTGTCGAAATTGATTGGCATATAATATCCCGCCCGTTCTTTCGTTATAAATAGTGATATGAAACGTTTGCTTCACACCATTGTCCTCTTGACTGCTGCCATGATGGTACAAGCTCAGGCAAGGATTGCGCAGAACAAGCCATACATCGACCTGCGCCCGCTGCACTTCGGCATTCAGGTAGGCCTGAATATACAGGACATCGAGTTCCAGAATGTCGGTATGCAACAGCTGGAACTGGCCGACGGCTCCCTGCAGCCAGCACATATCCTGTGCGATGCTGACCGCTGGGACCCGGGCTTCAGTGTAGGTGTACTGGCGGAGTGGCGCCTGGGCAGCCATCTGTCTGCCCGTCTCAGTCCGACCATGCACTTCGGTGCAAAGCATCTCACCTTTCGCAACCTGCTTGACCTGGACGACCAAGGCCGTCCCCGTGAGACAACACAAGACATGAAGAACACATACATCTCTTTACCCATAGGTCTGAAATTCGCTGCCGAACGTTTCAACAACTACCGTCCCTATGTCGTGGCAGGCGTCAGCCCGATGCTGAACCTCTCCAGCAAATCCCAGGACATCGTCCAGCTGAAACGCTACGACGTCATGCTGGAAGCAGGCTTAGGATGTGACTTCTACATGCCCTTCTTCAAGCTCATCCCTGAACTGAAGTTCTGTTATGGACTGACAGACGCCATCGACCACGGCCATTCCGCCGAACTGACTGACATCAACAAGCGTGCCTACAGCCAAGCAGTAAGGTCAGCACGCACCAAGATGGTGGTACTGACCTTCCACTTCGAATAATATATTCTTACAATTGTACGCGCGAGGGGGAAGCAATTACTTCTTCTTCTCGAAATCAAGTACCAGTTTCCCCACGAAAACGGCATGCTTGCCATTCTGGTCAACAGGAACCATGCGGCCCGACGGATCTTTAACGTACTCCAGGTTCGTCATATACGTATGCGTATGTCCACCCAGTACAAGGTCTATTCCAGGTGTATTGGCAATAACGCGCTGATCTCCGTATTCATCCTCATCCCATCCCAGATGGCTGAGACAGATGACCACGTCGCACTTCTTCTCGTTACGCAGCACGTCCACCATCTTATGAGCCATCTCAATCGGGTCCAGGAACTTCAAGGGGCCATAGTTCTTCTGCGAGACCAGTCCCTTCATTGCCGGACATAGTGCGAAGACCCCAATCCTCACGCCATGACGCCTCAGCGTGATGTAAGGTTTTACGAGCCCCTGCAATTCTGTACCGCTGAAGTCGTAGTTGGAACAGACAACAGGAAACTTCGCCATACGGAACAGACGTACCATATTGCCCAGCCCATAGTCAAACTCATGGTTACCGATGGTTACAGCGTCATAGCCCATCTCGTTCATCAGCCCTATTTCCACGTCACCCTTGAACATTGTGTAATAGCTGCTGCCCTGCGAGAAGTCGCCGCTGTCGAACAACAGCAGCCCCGGATGTAATCTCCGCTGCTCCTTCACCATGGCCACCCTGCGCAGGAAGCCTCCCCTCCCGGCCAGTGCAGTGTCAGAGAGTTCCTTTTTCAACGGCATGACACAGGAGTGTGTATCGTTCGTATGCAGGATAACCACCTGCTTGTTCTTCCGGGCCTGTACGCTTACAACCGACAGGACCATCATCGCCAATATAATATATGTACGCATGCTTTTCATTCTTTATTACTAATAACAATTCTTCCCTCAACCTGAGCCTCCACAGCCTCACCCTTGGCCGCTTTCTCCTTGAAGTAGCTAACGATGATGTCTCTTGTATTGTTACGTTTCTCCTGAGGCGACACCACGTTTGTTCCCTCGTTCATCGCACTCATGCCATCGTTGCCACCCAACAGGTAGTCAACGGTAACTACCCGGTAGTCCGCCTTCGGGTCAATCTCCTTCCCGTGCAGACGAGCCGACAGCAGCTGTCCGTCTTTCGTGATGACCAGCTGCGTCCCCCTACTTACACCCTCGCCGCCACGCTTGGCAATCTGCCTGAAGAGCTTCATCAGCTTTTCTCCCGACAAGGTAGTAAAGGCTATTTTGTTTTCAAACGGGGCAACATCAAGTATGTCGCCATAGGTCACTGCGCCCCTTGTCAGCGAGGCCCGGATGCCCCCCATGTTATAGATGCCTATCACCGGCTGCTCACCATAGTCAGCCGAAGCCCATACCAAAATGTCGGAAAGCAGGTTCGACAAGTCACTCTCCGGTCTTTTACCCGCCATGGCATGCGTCACCCGTCCCACTACAGGTCCCATGATGGAATCCACACGATGGCTGTAGGGAGCAAGGAAGTTCGAAGCTTTCTTGTCCGGCTGCCGGTCATACCGCGCGTCCACAACGATTCTTGAGCGATCCACGCTCGTCAGTTGATAATTCGACTTACAGCCCGCTAAGAGAGAAAGAACTGTCAGTCCAAGAAAAAATCTCTTCATCTTAATACTGTTTTACATCGCAAATATACAAAAAAAACAACACCTCAAGAAAAAAAATCATGGAAAAATTGCACGAACAGCAGAAATGTCGTACCTTTGCACCCGCTTTTCGGCGTAATCGCTGGCAGGAAGTAACGAGTTGCCTGTTATGTTGCGT
>CAMHIM010000116.1 GCA_946185225.1 uncultured Prevotellaceae bacterium | reverse complement strand
CACTTCGCAGTAAGACCGAAGAACAACCGTTGCAAGGTGTTCAGCATTGACCTAACGACGTAATCATCCGTTTCGCAGTTCGCTGGGCCGAGCGTCCGGTCTTCAGCTTGAACTTGGCAGAGAAATAGTCTGGCGACTCAAAGTGGAGTTGGTAGGCTATTTCTTTGATGCTCATCTCTGTCGTGGTAAGGAGTTCCTTGGCACGCAACTTGAAAGTCGGCACCCCTTGGCGAAAAAGGCGTTTTTAACACCCCTTTGACGTCATGATGTGGAGCACCAGTTCGTCCGTCTGGCACATGGCATCGGCACCGATGGCCGTCAGATTGTGGATGGTCTTGTCGACGCAGTCATCGACGATGCCCTCGGCCGGTGTGACGCACTTGCCCTCCATGGAGAGCAGGGCCGACATGACCGCGGTGGATACGCCAGAGGCAATCTTCAGCGAACATGACGGCTTGGCTCCGTCGCACACCATGCCCGTCAGGTTGGCTATCATGTTCTTTACGCTCATGCAGATGTGCTGGTAGTCGCCTCCCATGAGGTAGGTGATGCCGCAACTGCTGCCGATGCCGGCGACGACGCAGCCGCAAAGAGCTGACAGCTTACCGAGCGACTGCTTGATGTAGATGGCCGTCAGGTGGCTGAGGGTCAACGCCCTGATGAGTTCCTCCTCCGTATTCTCGTTTTCCTTGGCGTAGACGCAGACGGGGTTGGTGGCACAGATGCCCTGGTTGCCGGAGCCAGAGTTGCTCATGACGGGTATCATGGCGCCGCCCATGCGGGCGTCGCATGCAGAGGCTGTGCGTGAGATGATGTGCGAGAAGATGCTATTGCCGAAGATGCCCTTCGACAGTGGGCGGTCGATAGTCTTTCCCAGGTTGTGCCCGTAGTTGCCCTTGAGTGCTTCGCGTGCGGCGTTCATGTTGTACTCACGGGTTGCCATGATGAACCTAATCTCCTCCAGCGGTGCCGTTGTGGCAAAGTCGTAGACGGTCTTCATGTCCAGCAGAATGTCGTCCTCATCGCAAGCCGTGCCTTTTCCGTCCTCTTTGTATTCCTCGACGAAGTTGGTGTGCCCTCCGGCGATGATGGCGGTTGCCTTACGTTTTCCGGCGGCAACGGTCACCTCGACGTAGAGTTTCTCGCTGATGCCCTGTTTCAGTCGGATGTCAATGCGCTTCTCTTCAATGAACTGCTTCCCCTCCGCCAGCGTATCAGGGGTCAGGTCCTTCAGTACCTCCAGCTGATACTGGCTCTTGCCGATGAGTGCGCCCAGCGCAATGGCGATGGGCAGCCCAATCATTCCTGTTCCGGGGATTCCCACGCCCATGGCGTTTTTCAGGATGTTAGCACTGAGCAGGGCCTCTATCTTCTCTGGCCGGCAGCCGAGTTTTTCTGTAGCCTTCGCCGTACACAGAGCGACGCACATGGGTTCGGTGCAGCCGATAGCGGGCACTACCTCCTGGTGTATGAGCGCAATGATGCGCTCACGTATTTCCTTTTCCATTATTTGTTGTATTTACTCAGTCCGTTGTCCAGGAATTCCAGATACTTCTGGATGTCCTCGTCATAGGAGCGGCTGCCCGTCAGCGGCTTTCCCTCGTTGTCCAGCAGGACGTAGAAGGGCTGTGCGTTGGCTCCGAACTTATGGCTCTGCAGGTAGCTCCACTTGGCTCCCACAGTGCGCAGCTCTTTCGTGTTGCCCTGTTCGTCGGTCACTTTGAAGGGCTCGGCCAGCGGCGTCTTGTCATCCACGAAGAGCGAGATGAGCACGTAGTCCTTGGTAAGCTTCTCTGCCACGCGGGGGTCGGTCCATACGGCTGCCTCCATCTTGCGGCAGTTCACGCAGCCGAAACCAGTGAAGTCCACGAAGACGGGCTTGCCCTGGGCCTTGGCGGCGGCCATGCCCTCCTCGTAGCTCAGGTACTTGGCCTCCACGGTCTTGGTGTTCAGGTTGAAGTCCTGTGTGTTCATGGGCGGTGCGAAAGCGCTGACGGCCTTGCAGGGAGCTCCCCAGAGTCCCGGTATCATATAGACGGCAAAGGCCAGCGATACCAGTCCTCCCATGATGCAGAGCACGGGCATGGGCTTGTTGAGCTCACCGCCGACCTCATCTTCCTGGAATTTCAGCCAGCCGCAGAGGTAGGCTCCCAGCAGTCCGAAGATGACAATCCAGAGCGACAGAAATACCTCGCGGTCCATCAGGTGCCAGCCGTAGGCCAGGTCGGCCACGGAGAAGAACTTCAGGGCGAAGGCCAGTTCGACGAATCCCAGTACCACCTTCAGCGTGGTCATCCAGGAGCCCGACTTTGGGGCCTGTTTCAGCCAGGAGGGGAACATGGCGAAGAGCGTGAACGGCAGAGCCAGCGCGAGGGCGAAACCGAACATGCCCAGAGCGGGAGCCAGCCAGTTGCCGCCGTTGGTGGTCGTCTCTACCAGCAGCAGTCCGATGATGGGGGCCGTGCAGGAGAATGATACCAGTACCAGGGTAAAGGCCATGAGGAAGATGCTCAGCATTCCGCTGGTCTCCGAGGCCTTGGTGTCCACGGAGTTAGCCCAGGAGTCGGGCAGTTTGATTTCAAACCAACCGAAGAAGCTCAGGGCGAAGACGACGAGCAGCAGGAACAGGAAAATGTTGAACACGGCGTTGGTGGACATCGCGTTCAGCGTGTCGCTGCCGAAGAGGGCGGTGACCAGCAGTCCCAGCCCCAGATAGATGACGATGATGCTTATTCCGTAGGTGACGGCATCCTTGATGCCCTTCTTCTTGTCGGACTTGGCCCGTTTCAGGAAGAAGGAGACGGTCATGGGGATGATGGGCCATATGCAGGGCATGGCTACCGCCAACAGTCCTCCGACGAAGCCCATCAGCAGGATGTAGAGCAGGGAGTGGTCGGCAATATTGTCTGCGCCGCCCATGGCCTTCAGCTCACTGATGACGGGAGCCCACAGCGTAGAGTCGCTCTGTGCCGAGTCGGCGAGGGGGAGTATGGTTGCCGTGGTGTCGGCCACCGTGGTGTCCTCAAGTGCTTCAGCGTTTTCCTGTTTTTCGTCCTCAGGTTCTGCTACCTGTTCCTCTTTTTTTTTATCCTTTTCCGTTTTCGCCACGGCGGGAGCCTTACCACTCTTCTTCAGGCTTACCTGCGTGGGCGGCATGCAGTTCTGGTCGTTACATGCACCGAATTCCAGGTAGCAGTCAATGTTGTAGTCGGCCTTGGTGAAGCGAATCTTCTGCACGAACTTGGCTGTGTTCTCGAAGAAGCGCAGCGTCATGCCGAACATGTTGTCGTACTTCTTCACCTCGTTGCCGGCAGGCGTCAGCTTGCCCACCGTTTCCGCACCGTCCATCTTTACCGGGTTGAACGTTGCGCTGATGGGACCGTCCCCAAGGTCGGTGGAGTAGACGTGCCACCCTGGGTCAATTTTGGCTGTGAAGATAATCTCTGCCTCTGCACCGCTACCCGTCTTCAGCTCGGACGAGAAGTGCACCGGGTCTACCATTTGTGCCTTGACAGCAACGACGAATGCCGTCATGAGGAGCACGGAAAAAAGTCTTTTCATTGTGTATTGTTTTTTAGTGTTTTTTCCTATAACGTTTTTCACTGATGCAAAGGTACAAAAATCTATGATTTTTTACGCTAATTAAAGATAAAATAACATTACTCAACTATCATAGGTAAAAATCGCCGCCTTCACAGCAATGATGCTGGAGGGCGGCGATAGGCTTCCTTTGTTAATATTAGGTTGTCATTGTCATTTCGAGGAGTCCAGAATCTCCTTGTAGCGGTCGATGAAGAATCCTGTCAGCGTTGTCTGACGACCGTCGACGGTCAACGTGCGCTCACCGCTCGTGTCCTTTTTCTCCAGGAACGCTAAACGGCGTTTCACAAACTGGCGGATGGACTTCAGCGCCTTCTTGTCCTTATAGTTTTCTGACAGCGTCTTCAGGTCCTGTTGCATGGTGCGGTCGTTCACCTCACTGTCTTTCTGTAGCATGTTCTGTTGCACGTACTTGAACATAGTCGGGTAGTCCTTGCCGTAGGTGGCGTTGGTGTAGAGAATGTAGTCCTCCACCGTCTGCCGGCTGTCTACGCCGTTGTCCGCCATCTTCTGCTTGTATGCCTCGAACATCCCGTTGTCGAAGCCCTTGTACTCCTTGCCGTCGAAGACAAGGCATTTCAGTCCGTCCTTCTGCCACGTGTTCTCCAGTTTCTTGACGGCGGTCTCGCCCTGTCGGGCAGCCGCGGTGGCGCGGAACTTGTAGACGTTCAGGAATAGTTCGTCGGACGTGTCAAAGCCGCCGCGCATAAATGTGCTGAAGAGCTGCTTGTCAGCGACAATCTCGGACGCCGTTCTGCCTTTCAGCAGCTCCAGGGTGGCCGTCTTCACTTCTGGGTGCATGTAGTTCTGCTCCAGCAATGAGATGTACTTGCGCAGGAAGAGCGAGTCCCTGGCACCTTTGTCAAACTGCTTCTGGTACCATGCCAGGCCTTGCTGTTCGCTGACGGCAGTCTCCACGCGGTCAATGAACTGCTCGATAGTGGCGGAGCCCACGCAGCGGCCCCGCAGCGTGCCGTCAGCATTGAGAATCAGGAAGGTGGGGTAGGCCTCTACCGAGAATTTCTTGCCAACGGCGGGACCCTCACCCTTCTCCATGTCAATCTTGATGCACACGTACTTCGGGTTGAAGTAGTTGCCCGCCTCGGGCTTGACAAACTCCTCGTTACTCATTCGTTTGCAAGGAACGCACCACGACGTGTAGCAGTCGACGAATACAAGTTTCTTCTCTGCCTGTGCGGCCTTCAGTGCCGCGTCGAGACTCAGGTTCCTGAAGTCTATCTGCGCCAGGGTAGGCATGACGGCCGTCATCATCAGAAGACACAGCACGCTCCGTTTCCACGAGCAGTGCCAGAGTGGATGTTTCATGTTCATAAAGTTTCT
>CAMHIM010000115.1 GCA_946185225.1 uncultured Prevotellaceae bacterium | reverse complement strand
CCCTTGGGTGTAGGCGGGTGTCAGTGGTTTCCGTTCCTGCGCGTAGCGCGCGGGCAACGGATAACATAACAACGCTGCCGTTTAGCAAAACATGGACTGAAGGTTCTTCAATTGACCCTTTTGATGAGGGTGCAGTAGTAAGGAAAAGTAAGTGGCGACCCGTTCATACGAACAGGTCGCCACTCTTTTTGTGGCTGTCGCAATGCCGGCCCATGCGGCCGGGGGGCTTATGCGTGGAGGTCGAGCACGAAGCGGGCTCCCTTGGTATAGGCGGTGTCGACGGTGAGGTCGCCCTTCATCTTCATGGCCATCTGGCGGCAGATGGGGAGTCCGAGGCCGTCGCCCGTGGTGAGGTCCCTGACCTCAAGGAAGGGCTTGAAGACGTTCTCGACGTTCTCCTCGGGGATGCCGCAACCGGTGTCGGACACCATGAAGAGGAAGGCATGCGGGCCGCGCTTCTTGAAGTCCAGGGTGACGGTGCCGCCCTCGGGGGTGTACAGTGCTGCGTTGTTGAGCAGGTGGCGCAGGATGTGGGTGACGTACTCCTGATGGATGGGGGCGGTCATGTTGGGGACGTTCACCGTCAGGGTGACGCCGCTCTTCACCTTGCCGCGTATCTCTTCCACCAGTGCCTCGCAGAACGGGGGAATCTTGGTGTCCTTCAGCTCCAGTGTCTCGTCGCTGGTCTCCTCCAGTTCCGACAGTTTCTGGATGTGGGCGGAGAAGTCGAGCAGTGCCTTCACTTCGGGCAGCTTGCTGTCCAGCTTCTGCAGGGTGGGCTCCAGCTGTGCAGAGATGTTGCTGATGAACTTGGCCTTCAGCACGTTGCTGTCGTTAAGGATGCCGATGGTCTTCTTCTGGCGGTTGCTGAGCACGATGTAGCGCAGCAGGATGAAGGCACCGATGACCAGTGCCGCTGCCAGTGCCGCTGCCAGGATGCAGAGGCCGACGATGATGACCTGGCGGGTGGTGAGCGACGAGTCCTTGTCGGCGATGGAGGCCTCGTTGTCGGCTATCTGCTGCTTCAGGGCTCCTATCTCGTCGGCCGTCTTGAGGGCACTCACGGAGTCCTTCCAGGCCATGTAGCTGCGGTAGGACTGTGCGACGAGGCTGGCACTGTTGCTCTTGCGGCCGTTGGCGATGAGCGTCTGGTAGACCTCGTCCACCTTGTCGTATTCTTTCTTGGCGGTGAGTTTCTGCTCCATCTCCTTGAAGACGGCGTTGCCCTGTGCGTTCTGGCCGAAGGTGTAGTAGTAGATGGCCTTGTTGTAGAGCAGGTCGCTCTTGACGCTCTCCTCGGTGGTGAGGCTGGCCTGTGTCTCCATGATGTTGAGCTGGGTCTTGGCACTCTCGCTGCGACGCATCTTGATGTACATCTGCATGCGCTCCTTAGTGGTCAGGTACTGCAGTGCCGCCCGTTCGCTGGAATTGTCGCGTATGCCGGCGACGATGGTCTGGTCGACGCCCCTCAGCAGGTCGAAGGCCTCCTGGTAGAGGTTCTCCTTGTAGTACAGGGCGGCAGCCTTGACGGCGCACTCCACGCCCTGCCTGATGCGGCCCTTGCTGGCGTAGTCTTTGTAAGCATGGATGTAGAGCGACCGGGCCTTGGCAATCTCTTTCTGGGGGTTGGCCGCCTCGGCACGCTGCTGGAGTTCGCTCTTCTCGGCCTCCTGGGCAATCCCGAAGGAGCAGCAGAAGAGCATGAGTAGGATGAGTACCTTTCTGTTCATAAAATCTGTGTGGTTGTTTGTTTTGCTGACTGCAAATGTAAGCATTTATTTTCTTCCCTCCAAATAAATCGGGATTTTATGCGTTATAATAAATGTATGCAGTGGACTGACAGAATACGGCAGGTGAAAATCCTGCTGGTGACGGCTGCCGTGGTGATTGCCGTGGCGTCGCTGCTGATTTCGCACTTCCTGGTGCGCGACCTCCAGTCTGAGGAGCGCGGCAAGATGGAGGTGTGGGCGGAGGCGCTGCGTGCGCTGAACGAGGCCGACGACGCGACGGACCTGTCGCTGGTGCTCAGCGTGATACAGGAGAACAACACCATCCCCGTCATCGTGCTTGACCGTGACGGCCACGTGACGGACTTCCGCAACATAGACATCCGGCGCGGGCAGGACTCGGCCGACTACGTGGCCCGCTACGGGCGGCGCATGATGGAGGCGGGCAACTATATTAAGATAGGTTATGGTGACTCGACGGACTACCAGATGGTGTGTTACGACGAGTCGACCATGCTGAAGCGGCTGACGCAGTGGCCCTACTGGCAACTGGGCATCGTGATGATCTTCGTCGTGGTGGCCATCTTTGCCCTGCTGTCGTCGAAGAAGGCCGAGCAGAACAAGGTGTGGGTGGGCCTGTCGAAGGAGACCGCCCACCAGCTGGGAACCCCCATCTCCAGCCTCATGGCATGGGTGGAGATACTGAAGGAGAACTACCCGGAGGACGACCTGATACCGGAGATGGACAAGGACGTGAAGCGGCTGGAGCGCATTGCCGAACGCTTCTCGAAGATAGGGTCGCTGCCCGAGCCGGTGGAGTCGTCGATGAACGAGGTGCTGGAGCACGTGGTGGACTACATGGACCGCCGCACGTCGCAGAAGGTCGAGATAAAACGGGTGCTGCCGGAGAAGGAGGTCGTCATCAAGATGAACGCCTCGCTGTTTGAGTGGGTCGTCGAGAACCTCTGTAAGAATGCCGTCGACGCGATGGAGGGCGCCGGACACATCGTCATCACCCTGTCCGAGGAGGACTGCCGCGTGGTGGTGGAGGTGGCTGACGACGGCAAGGGTATCCGCAAGAAGGACCTGCCCAACGTCTTCATGCCCGGCTTCACGACGAAGACGCGCGGCTGGGGCCTCGGACTGTCGCTGGCCAAGCGCATCGTGGAGGAGTACCACCACGGCCGCATCTACGTGAAACACTCCGAAGTGGGCAAGGGCACCACGTTCCGGATAGAGATGCCCAAATAAGTGCACACGTCGGTAAGGGGTGTGCAATCCGGAAGGACGAAAACGGCTGATTTTCAACAAAAGGCAAAAATTTTCTTAATTCATAATTCGTAATTCATAATTTCTTTGTAACTTTGCAGCCCGAAATTGGTGTATATGTGTAGTCTTGAGCAGTTTAAGATAGACCTGAAAGGTCTCGCAGAGGGGGAGACAACCCTTGAGTGGAACCTGGACGACCGCTATTTCCAGACGCTTGAGGACGCACAGGTGCAGGGCGGAGCGTTGCACGTGTCGGTGTCTATACGCAAGGCAACCGGCTTCTATGAACTCCTGTTCCACACCGTAGGCACCGTGACCATTCCCTGCGACCGCTGTCTGGACGACATGCAGCAGCCCATCGTGGCCGACCTCCGTCTGGTGGCAACGCTCGGCAGGGAGGAAACTCCTGACGAGGATGACGTCATTGTCGTCGACGAGCACGAAGGGGTGCTCGACACGGCATGGCCCCTCTACGAGTCTATAGCCCTGGCGGTACCCATCCAGCACGTTCATCAACCTGGCGATTGTAACGATGCTATGATGCGAAAGCTCAAGGAACTTTCGGCTGCCCGAAGCAGTGATGCGGACGCACAGGCAACAGACCCGCGATGGGACGCACTTCTGAAACTGAAGGAGACAGACAACAAAAAGTAAAAACATTAAATAGTTATTTATTATGGCACATCCTAAAAGAAGACAGTCAAAGACTCGTACCGCAAAACGTCGTACCCATGACAAGGCAGTAGCTCCCACACTCGCCGTATGCCCTAACTGTGGTGCTTACTACGTTTACCACACCGTATGCCCCACCTGCGGTTACTACCGCGGAAAGGTGGCTATCAAGATGGAGGACGAAGTAGCTGAATAAGCATGGGTAGCATCAACGCGATTATTACCGGCGTCGGCGGTTACGTGCCCGACTATGTCCTCACCAACGAGGAACTGTCGCGCATGGTGGATACCAGCGACGAGTGGATTATGACGCGTGTCGGCATCAAGGAACGCCGCATCCTCACCGAGGAAGGCCTCGGTACCAGCTACATGGCCCGTAAGGCCGCCAAACAGTTGCTGAAGAAGACCGGCGTGGACCCCGACACCATCGATGCCCTCATCGTCAGTACCTCGACAGCCGACTATAAGTTCCCCTCGACCGCCAGCATCGTGCTGGGCAAGCTCGGGCTGAAGAACGCCTATGCCTTCGACTTCTGGGCAGCCTGCTGCGGATTCCTGTACTCACTGGACCATGCAGCCATGATGATTCAGAGCGGACGCATGAAGCGCGTCATCGTCATCGGTGCCGACAAGATGTCGTCCATCGTTGACTACAAAGACCGCCAGACTTGCCCCCTCTTCGGCGATGGTGCTGCCGCCGTGCTGCTGGAAGCCTCTGAAGAGGAAGGCTACGGATGCAGGGACAGCTACTTCCGCTGCGACGGCAAGGGACTGCCCTTCCTCCACCTGAAAGCAGGTGGCTCCGTCTGCCCGCCAAGCCACTTCACCGTCGACCACCGGCTGCACTACCTCTACCAGGAGGGACGCACCGTCTTCCGCTATGCCGTGACGAACATGAGCGACGACTGCGCAATCATTGCCGAGCGTAACGGACTGAACAAGGACAACATCCAGTGGATTGTACCCCATCAGGCCAATATGCGTATCATTGAGGCCGTGGCCAAGCGACTGGAAGTGCCCATGGAGCAGGTGATGGTTAACATCGAACACTTCGGCAATACCTCTGCCGCCACAATCCCCCTGGCACTCTGGGAGAACGAAAGCAAACTGAAGAAGGGTGACAACATGATTTTCACCGCCTTCGGTGCCGGCTTTGTCCACGGAGCAAGCTATTACAAGTGGGCCTATGACGGTCAGTAGAAGACAATTGACAATTAACAGTTGACAGTTAATGCATAAGGCAGGATTCGTAAATATCGTTGGCAATCCCAACGTAGG
>CAMHIM010000114.1 GCA_946185225.1 uncultured Prevotellaceae bacterium | reverse complement strand
GCGTCGCGCTCCACGTCGTGGTAGTAGCGGTCCATCATGGCGTACTTCTCCTCCAGCTCGTCCTCAGTGAGGTCGGCATGGGCGGCGGCATACTGCTCCTTGAAGTCGCTGAGAATTTTCTCAAAGGCCTCGGCACGCTGCTGCTTCTCAAGGGCCTGCTTGGTGATGTCGTAGGCGGGCTGGTAGAGCTCCTTGTTCATCTGCTCACGCAGCTCCTCGTCGTTGACCTCGTGGTCATACTCGCGCTTGACGTCCTTGCCCAGCTCCTTGCTCAGCTCGGCCTGCAGCTCACACATGGGCTTGATGGCGGCCATGGCAGCCTTCAAGGCACCAATCATATCCTGCTCGGAAACCTCCTTCATCTCGCCCTCCACCATCATGATGTTCTCGGCAGAGGCACCGACCATGATGTCCATGTCGGCATCCTTCATCTGCTCGAAGGTGGGGTCGATGACGTACTCGCCGTTCACGCGGGCCACACGGACCTCACTGATGGGGCACTCGAAGGGAATATCAGAACATGCCAGTGCTGCGGAGGCGGCAAAGCCTGCCAGTGCGTCGGGCTGGTCAACACCGTCGGCCGAGAACAGCATGACATTGACAAATACTTCTGCGTGGTAGTTGCTGGGGAACAGCGGACGAAGCACGCGGTCCACCAGACGGCTTGTCAGGATTTCGTTGTCACTGGCTTTACCTTCGCGCTTGGTGAAACCGCCGGGGAAACGGCCGGCAGCGGCATACTGTTCACGATAGTCCACCTGCAAAGGCATGAAATCAGTTCCGGGAACTGCATCTTTTGCGGCACAAACAGTAGCGAGCAGCACGGTGTTGTTCATGCGGAGCATGACGCTGCCGTCGGCCTGCTTTGCCACTTTCCCGGTCTCAATTGTGATGGTTCTTCCATCAGGCAACTGAATACTCTTTGTAATTACGTTCATCTTGTCTTAAAAAACATCTAAAAATAAATAAAAAAGCGCACAAGGCGCAAAAATCTGCGCAAAGGTACACATTATTATAGGAATACACGCATAAAAGGGAGAAGTTTTTGGGTTTTTTAGGATTTCCGGCAAGGCGCTCCGTGGAAAAACATGCTTTTCTTTTGGTTTTTCACTCCGTTTGCACTATCTTTGCGGCCGGAAACAACACATCATAAGACATGAGAAAATACATACTGGCTGCCCTGGCCGTGATAGGCATGGCAGCATGCAGCGACAAGAAATTCCACGTGAAAGGCACTATCACCGACGCCAAGGACCAGGTGCTCTACTTCGAGAACGTTGGGCTCAACGGCATCGAGGTGACGGACTCCGCCAAGCTGGACGAGAAAGGCTCCTTCGCCTTCAGCGGCGAAGGCGTCCAGGCACCAGAGTTCTACCGGCTGCGCATCAAGGACCAGATTATCAACGTGGCCATCGACTCCACCGAGACCATTGGCATCAAGGCACAGTGGCCCACCATGGCATCGGCCTACGAGGTAACGGGGTCGGACAACAACCTGAAAATCAAGGAGCTGGCACTGATGCAGCAGACGCTCCTCAGCCAGGCCATGGCCCTGGAAGCCGACAACACGCTGGCACACCAGCAGCGCCAGGATTCCCTGAGGGTCCTCATTAACGCCTACAAGGAGCGCGTGAAGACCGAATACATCTTCCGTGAGCCCAACCAGTCGTACGCCTACTTCGCACTGTTCCAGACGCTGGGACCATGGCTTCTCTTCGACCCCAAGTCCAACCGCGACGACATCAAGGTGTTCGCCGCCGTCGCCACCAGCTGGGACACCTATTACCCCGGTTCCGAGCGCGGCGAGAACCTGCACAACATCGCCATTGAGGGCATGAAGAACAGCCGCATCATCCAGCAGAAACAGGCACAGCAGCTGGAGCCCGGCAAGGTGGTGGAAAAGGGACTCATTGACATCAGCCTCACCGACAACCACGGACAGCAGCGCACACTGAGCGACCTGGAAGGGCAGGTGGTGCTGCTCGACTTCCACGTCTTCTCCATGGAGGACTCACCCGCACGCATCCTCTCCCTGCGCGACCTGTACAACAAATACCACACCAGCGGCTTCGAAATATACCAGGTGTCGCTGGACTCCGACGAGCACTTCTGGAAGCAGACCACGGCAGCACTGCCCTGGATCAGCGTACGCGACGAGGAGGGTACCAACTCACGCACACTGCAGACCTACAACGTGCAGACACTGCCCGAGTTCTTCCTCATCGACCGCAGGAACATGCTTTACAAGCGCTCGTCACAGATGAAAGACGTGGAGCAGGAAATCCGCACGTTGCTGGGAAACCCTACCAACTAAGCCAGGTAAGCGACAGCCTCTACTGGCTCGGCGACTGGCGGTTACCCTACCCCGTCTACCGTTTCTGCACAGGCGATGTGGATGGCGACGGCTCCTTGGACGCACTGGTCGGCGTCATCAAAAAAACACGATTCCATCGGGAAAAAGGCCGTCGTATCTTTATATTCAAACAGGTGGACGGTCACGTCAGGCCACTATGGCTGGGCTCACACTTAGGTGCCACCCTGGTGGACTTCCGATTCGTCAATGGACGCATCCGAGCCTTACAGACCGATGAGCACGGACACTACTCCGTGGCTAACTATCAATGGAAGGACTTCGGTCCCGTCTTTACTGATTTCATTGTTGAAAATACCAATAAGAAGAGTGCCATAAAATTGTTTAACCAATGAAAAAGCTTGCCTATCTTCTGGTGGCTGCCATCATGGTCGGCGGCTGTAGGCAAAAGGCCACGGCTCCCGCAGAGCAAGAACCACCCGTCACCTCACTCGACGTAGAGAATCTGTACCAGCACCTCGACATGGATATGGACATCACCGGCCTGTCGGTGAGCGACCTCCACATCCTGAGTAACGTGTTCCTCGCCCAGAAGGGCTATCCCTTCGAGGACTCCTACCTGCGCGGCATATACGGCAGCACCACCTGGTACGACTCGCTGATGTGGGCATTTGACGAGGTGATGGAAGAGATGCCCGAGGAGCAATATCACCACGACCCCGACAAGACCTATCGCGAGAACTACTATAGCAACGTCAACCCCGAAATCCTGAAGCTGACCGACGAGCAGCAGACCTTTGTGAACCGAGTCAAGGAGCGCGAGGCCGAGTTGCTGAAGCTGAACTTCAAACCGGAGGGCGAGGGACGGGTAAACGTCCAGAACATCATCAACCCCGGGCTCATCAAGGAGACGGACCCCCGGCTATGGAACTACCTTAGCGCCAACGGCTTTGCCATCGTGCCCGCCAAGCACCAACAGCTCTTCCACGTCTATGAGCAGAACGACTACCATGAGTTTCCGGCCTTCGTCACTACCGACCTCTACCTGCAACTCTATCACCTCTACTTCGACTGCATGTTGCGCGAACTGGAGGAGCAGCAGATGGACACACTGGTCGATATGCTCTGTCAGGAAGGCTACAGTGCTATGTACAGGCTGGCCCAAACCGACCAACCACAAGTAGCCGAGGGGGCGCGCTGGCTGTGCGACTACTTTGCCGTGGCCCTCAATATGGACGGCAAGCACCACATGGGCTTCGCCAACAAGTCGGCACAAGTCGAGATAGGGAAAATAATGAACAGCCAAGACGATTCTTCCGACTTCCTGGGCTATACCGATGCCAAGTTTGCCTACAGTTTGTTCAGACCCCGCGGCCACTACACGCGTAACGCCCGTCTGGAGCACTATTTCCGCACCATGATGTGGCTGCAGACAGTGCCTTTCCGCACTGACGACGGTACCCAGCTGGGCCGGGCCGTCCTGCTGTCGCAATGGCTCAACCGCAATGACAAGGCCAAGAGGCTGTATAAATATATTACCGTGCCTATGACCTACCTGATGGGGCAGCCTGACAACATCAGCATCCTGCAGGTGGCTGAAATAGCCAACGAGACTGGCATCCTGGAGAGTAAAGACATCAGCGATGCCAAGAAGATGCAGGCTCTTCGCGAACGGGTGGAGGCTGTGGCCAAGCAACAGACACGCATTAAACCGAAATACAACTATTCGGGCGAGTATAAAATCAACCTGATGCCCCAGCGCTATCAGCCCGATGCCGAGGTATTGCAGGAGATGGTAGACTACGAGTCGAAGGCCACAAAGCGTGATGCACCCAAGGGACTTGACGTCTTCGCCGCCATGGGCGTGTCGTCTGCCGAGAAGATTCTGGTGGAAGAGATAGGCGAACCCAACCGCTGGAAGAAGTACTCGCCCACACTGAAACGCATGAAGGAACGCATGAAGAGCATCCAATGGGACGCCAATGCTGCCACCCAGTGGATGTCGGCCCTGAAGACCATCTCCGAGAAGCCACAGGACAGTCCCTACTTCATGATGACCGACGAGTGGGACAAGAAGTCACTGAACGCCATGCTGGCCTCATGGACAGAACTGAAGCACGACGCCATCCTCTATGCCAAGCAGCCCATGGGTGCCGAGTGCGGCGGTGCCGGTCCCCCAGACCCCATCGTCAAGGGTTATGTAGAGCCCAACATCAAGTTCTGGCAGAAAGCCATCGACCTGCTGAAAAACAACAAGGCCCTGCTGGAGCGCTTCGGGCTGCTAACACAGAAAATAAGCGATTCCAACGAGCATCTCATCGAAACCGCAGAGTTCTTCTTGGCCGTCAGCAAGAAGGAGCTGAAGGGCCAGTCGCTGAGCGAAGAGGAATACGACCAGCTGGAATATATCGGTGCCAAATTTGAGAACATGTCATTAGACCTTATCCGCACCGGCGAAGAGAATCTTTATGAATGGAATGCCGTGCAAGGCCCCGACCGCAGGGTGGCCCTGGTGGCCGACGTCTATACGGCCAATGCCGACAACAATCCGAAGAAGAGTATCCTCTTTGAAGGTGTTGGCGACGCCGATGAAATCTATGTTATTGTTGAGATTGACGGTTACCTGTACCTGACACGCGGTGCCGTCTTCTCCTATCGTGAGTTCCAGCGCCCCAACAACGAGCAACGTCTCAATGACGAGGAATGGCAGAAGTACATTGACAGTCATCCGCGCTCAGGTGTGCCCGAATGGATGAAGCCCATCACCGTGCCACTGGACAAGGCCCCTGTTGACAATGAAAGCGTTTTTTATAGTTCTGGTTGCTAG
>CAMHIM010000113.1 GCA_946185225.1 uncultured Prevotellaceae bacterium | reverse complement strand
ATCGTGAGATACTAGATCCTAAGTCTAGCGCGTCTACCAATTCCGCCACAGGCGCGGAATCGACGAAGTCAATTCCCCGTTGAAGGGGCTCTGAAGTCGATTTGCGGGTGCAAAGGTATACATAAAAAGTGGAACTACCAAATTTATTGAACTAAAAGTTTGCGGGCGAACTCAATTAGTGTGTCTTTTCCCCTGAAGAAGTCATAAATATCCAGGCTGACGTTATGGTCGGGCTCGATGCCGAACTCAATGGACTGCATCCGGGCGTCGTAGGTGGGAACGGCGGAGAAGCGTACGGACCAGCCGTTAGGCAGTGAACTGCTGAACGGCATGCCGGCACCGCCGCCGGTATGGTCGCCGACAATAGTGACCAGAGGCAGCTCCTTCATGTACATGGTGAATTCGTTGGCGGCACTGAACACGTGGCGGTTGGTGAGCAGGGCAACGCGCTTGTGCCAGCGCATGCGGGCGGAAGGCTCCAGCCAGATGGGGCTCATTGCCGAGAAGTCGCTGTGGCCGGTTCCTGTCTTGTGCTGGGTGTAGCCAACGAGAGTGCGTTGCTGACAGAAGCGCGCCGCCAGTTTGCTGGCGTTGGTGAGCTGGCCGCCGCCGTTCTCGCGGATGTCTATGATGAGTGCCCTACATGCAGCGAGTCGGCTTAGTGCCTCGTCAAGGCTGCTCTCGCCGACGCCGTAGGCGAAACTCTCGTAACGGAGGTAGCCGATGTTGTCGTCCAGGATACGGTATTTGAGGCCGGAGGCGATGTAGTAGTCGGTGCGCAGGTACAGCCGCTGCAGTGAGTCGCTGTAGTTGGTGGGGTAGTCCTCGTACCATGCCCAGTAACGTGCCTGGTTGTGGGCGGCGTAGAGGTTCACGTGGCCGTCGCGCAGTTCGGACAGCATGCCCGACAGGAGTTCAAACAGCTGGTCCTGGGTCTGTACGCCCTCGGCCTGCTGCAGGTATTCCTGCCGGATGGCGTTCCAGTCCAGTCCGTACTCCTGCTGCTTGTAGTCCAGGAAGCAGTAGTGCTCGTCAATAATTTTCCAGAGTGCCTCCACGTTTCCTCGTGGTGTGTCTGGGTAATCTTCCTCATCAATGCAGGCAGTCGCTATGCTCGTGCAGAGAATGCCCAGCAGAAGTACCAGCAGCGTGTGGATGGAGGAGTGAAGGCGGATGGAAGTAGTCATGGAGATTATCTTCTGATTTTGGAAAAGCGGGAGACTATGCCCAACAGAATGTGGTGGGTATAGATGTGCGACTTCAGTCCGTTGACGTGCATCTGCTGGTAGTCGCCCAGATAGCCGAGTCGCAGGGTGAGACGGCGGGATACGCGGAAGTCGGCGGATAACATCTGCCGCAGGTTAGGCGCGGAGACGAAGGTCGTGGGTACCAGGTTGTGGTCGTAGATGCCGCGGGAGAATATCTCGTAGTAGGACTGTCCATAGTTGGGGCTGAAGGCGATGCCCGCCAGCGGCAGGTCAGCCTCATAGCGGAATGCCCATCGCGCAAGATGGTAGGTGACGACGGCTGACGGCATCAGCTGCAGTGAGAGACGAGCCTGGGCTGGGTTATTGGAGTTGGAGGTGTTGTACAGGAATCCGATGGTGGCAGCTGCGAGGGCTCCAGTCAGCACATCGAACTTTCCCCATTGCCACTGACGGTAGCGGCCGTAATAGAAGGTGTAGCAGAACTCCATCTCCTCGCGTTGTCCGGAGCGGTCCTCCACGAAGGCACTGTTGGCCTGGTGCTGCAGGAAGGTGCACCAGCGTCTGTCCGGACGTTGCCACTGGCGGGTAGCCAGCAGGGTAAGGCCCGGTCCGCTGAACTTCTCCTGCGACAGGTAGGTGTCCAGCACATGGGTACTGCCGATACCAGCCGAGAAGGTCGCTGTCGTGACGGACAGGGAGTCGCCAGACGGCTGGGCCATCAGACCGTTCCATCCGAGCAGGAGCAGGATTAGGCTACAGATAGTCCTCATCCGAGAAAAGGCTTTGCTGGCCCGTCATTTCGTCGATAATCTGCTGTTGACTCTTTCCGGCGTCGGGGTCAAGGTTCTCCGGTGCTTCCTGGCTCTCCGGCTCTTCAGGCTCTGCCGGCGGCTCTGGGAAGCGGGTAGGCTCCAGCTCGACGACGCTCTCCAACTGCCAGGTGGTGAGCCGCTTGCCCTTGGCCTTATAACCCTTGACGCCGACAAACTGCTCTACGTCAATCTCCTCGCTGCCGCGGTACTCGTCGGCTCCGCCGTAGGTTACTTGAATCCGCGGGTAGGGAACGTCGGTCAGCAGGATGAGCTGGCTGGACGGGTTCTCGCCCAGGAAGTTCTGCTTTCGCTTGGTAGCGTCCAGGAGGAAGCGTTTCACGTATGGGTAGCCGGCATTGTCGGCATCGTAAAGCACAGCGCTCCATACCTTGTCGGCGTTGTACTTCTCGATGCGCAGGATGTTGTCCTCGTAGTGGTTGTTGGCGTCGAAGTTTGTTGTGTAGTAGTCGGAGTTGCTGAGGATGACGAGTATCTGGTCGTCGTCGTAGAACTCGCCCAGCAGCTGTCCGTGCTCGTCGTAGTTAAGGCGTTTTACGTCGGGATCGTACCATACCTTACGGCCACCCAGCGTGGAGTGGCCCTGGCTCTTCAGGGTGATGCGGTGGACAGGATACTTCGTCAGGAGGTTGCCCTTCGACGTGCGTCCCTTGATGTCTATCGTGGCAAACGAGCGCTCCAGGAACAGCTTCATGCGTGGGTGGTCGTTGAGCACGACGGCATCGAGGGTGACCTTGATGACCTCAGCCTCGCCGTTGGAGTTGGCAGTGAAGTAGAGTATGCGGCTCCCGGGGGTGCCAGCCGTCAGGTCGACTTCCCTGTCGCGGTTGACGCCGGTGACGTTGAAGCGCTTGATGTAGCAGGGACCTCCCCGGCCGTCACGGTACACCATGTTGTAGATGGTGCGCTTGTCGTTCTTCTTGAACACGCCCAGCCACAGCACGTTCTTGCCCACGAAGAGTTTCTCGGCCACGCGTACCACCTTGAACTTTCCGTCACGGTAGAAGATGATGATGTCGTCGATGTCCGAGCAGTTGCATACGAACTCGTCCTTCTTCAGACCGGTGCCAATGAAGCCCTCGCTGCGGTTGATGTACAACTTCTGGTTGGCTTCGACGACCTTGGCGGCCTCGATGGTGTCGAAGTTGCGTATCTCTGTCAGGCGCGGATGGTCTTTCCCGTACTTGTCCTTCAGGAACAGGAACCAGTCGGCCGTCACCTCCACCAGGTTGTTAAGGTCACGGTCAATGGCCTCTATCTCAGCCTTGATGCGGGCCATGAGCTCGTCAGCCTTCTCCTTGTTGAACTTCAAGATACGCTGCATCTTGATTTCCAGCAGCCGTAGGATGTCGTCCTTCGTTACTTCGCGTACCATCTGTGGATAGTAGGGCGTCAGACGGTCGTCAATATGTTCGCAGACAGCATCAATGTCTGGGGCCTGCTCGAACTTCTTGTCCTTGTAGATGCGCTCCTCGATGAAGATTTTCTCGAGCGACTGGAAGTGCAACTGCTCCAGCAGCTCACCCTTGCGGATTTCCAGCTCCTGCCGGATAAGGTCCTTGGTGCGGTCGACGGAGTGACGCAATACGTCGCTGACGGAGAGGAACTGTGGCTTGTTGTCCTCGATGACGCAACAGTTGGGCGACAGGTTGATTTCACAGTCCGAGAAGGCATACAGGGCGTCGAGCGTCTTGTCGCTGCTGACGCCGGGAGCCAGCTGTATCTGGATCTCCACTTTCGCCGCTGTCAGGTCTTCCACGTGGCGAGCCTTAATCTTGCCCTTGTCGATGGCTCTCAGGATGGAGTCGATAAGTGTCTCCGTGGTTTTCGAAAACGGTATCTCACGGATGACGAGCGTTTTCTGGTCCAGCTTCTCAATCTTGGCGCGCACCTTCAGCGTGCCGCCACGCTGTCCGTCGTTGTATTTCGACACGTCGATGCTTCCGCCGGTGGGGAAGTCGGGGTAGAGGTGGAACTCCTCGCCGTGCAGGTAACTGACGGCGGCATCGCAGATTTCCACGAAGTTGTGGGGAAGCACCTTGGTGGAGAGACCCACGGCAATGCCCTCTGCACCCTGTGCCAGCAGCAGCGGATACTTTACGGGCAGGGTGATGGGCTCCTTGTTACGCCCATCGTACGACATCTGCCATTCAGTGGTCTTGGGGTTGAAGACCGTGTCAAGGGCGAACTTCGACAGACGTGCCTCGATGTATCGTGGAGCTGCGGCGCGGTTGCCGGTAAGGATGTTTCCCCAGTTGCCCTGAGTGTCAATGAGCAGGTCCTTCTGTCCCAGCTGCACCAGGGCGTCGCCGATGGAGGCATCGCCGTGCGGGTGGAACTGCATGGTATGGCCCACGATGTTGGCCACCTTGTTGTAGCGGCCGTCGTCCATGCGCTTCATCGAGTGCAGGATGCGCCGCTGTACGGGTTTCAGACCGTCCTCAATGTGCGGAACGGCGCGGTCAAGAATCGTGTAAGAGGCATAGTCAAGGAACCAACTCTGGTACATGCCGCTCAGGTGGTGCACGGCGGCAGCGTCAAAGCGGTTGACAGGCTTGTAGTCGCTGTGGTTCTCCTGCAGCTCGGTTGCTTCCGTTACTTCTGCTGGTTCCAGCGTGTCATCGTTCTTGATTTCGTCGTCCATGGGCTATAATAATATTAAATAATGTTGCAAAGATACTACTTTTTCGTCAAAAAGCACTACCTTTGCAGTCATAATTTCGAAATTATTAAATTTTTATGGCACAAGAAGATGTATTCAAGAAGATTGTGAGCCACTGTAAGGAGTATGGCTTCGTCTTCCCAAGCAGTGAAATCTACGATGGTTTGGGCGCTGTCTACGACTACGGTCAGAATGGCGTGGAGTTGAAGAATAATATCAAGCAGTATTGGTGGAAGGCTATGACGATGCTTAACGAGAACATCGTAGGTATCGATTCAGCCATCTTTATGCACCCTACCATATGGAAGGCCAGCGGACATGTGGATGCTTTCAATGATCCCCTTATCGACAACCGCGACTCGAAGAAGCGTTATCGTGCCGATGTGCTCATTGAGGACCAGATAGCCAAGTATGACGAGAAGATTCAGAAGGAAGTCGAGAAGGCCCGCAAGCGCTTTGGCGACTCGTTCGATGAGGCTAAGTACATGGAGACCAGTGAGCGCGTAAAGGAGACCAAGCAGAAACGCGACGCACTGCACGCCCGCTATGCTGCTGCCATGCAGGGACCAGACCTCGATGAGCTGAAGCAGATTATCCTCGACGAGGAGATCGTGGATCCTATCAGCGGTACGAAGAACTGGACCGACGTGCGCCAGTTTAACCT
>CAMHIM010000112.1 GCA_946185225.1 uncultured Prevotellaceae bacterium | reverse complement strand
TTCCTCAGTTCCCATCTCTGGTTCCTGAGTTTGAATCGCAGTATGCAGCCTTTAAGCAGACCCTTCCCGACAGCGTGGAGTTGATTGACGGTGGGTTGGTGACCACCAAAGAGCAGTCGCAGGCTGCCGGTGATAAATTCCGTGCCGCCGACGTGGATTTGGTGATTCTTCAGCTGCTTACCTACGCCACCTCCTACAACATGCTTCCAGCCGTTCGCGACCTGGATGTACCGGTGGTGCTGGTGAACGTTCAGAAAAAGAAGGCTCCAGACTACGCCAACACCGACATCCCAACCTGGCTCGGCGAGCTTTATGCCTGCGGTGCTGTAGGTGAGATGGTTGCAGACTTGGAGCGTGCCGGCAAGCGCCACGCCGTGATCACGGGTGTGGTTGAAGGCGGCGACCCATACGTGAAGGCAGAGATTGAGGACTGGTGCCGTGCTGCTCAGGTACGCCGCCGCTTCCGCGACACGAACATCGCACAGATAGGACGCCCCTACCCCGGCATGATGGACCTCTACATCGACGAGACCAACCTCTACCACCGCATGTTCGTCTACACTAAGCAGTTCGACTGGGAGAAGATGTGGGCCATCGCCGACAACATCACCGACGAGACTGCCATCCGCGCCAAGGCCGAGGACATCCTTGCCACCTTCGACATTGAGGGCGGCGGCACCGTTGAGAAAGTGTGGGATATGGCCAAGTATGTCGTTGCCTTCGAACAGTGGGTGAAGGACGAGAAACTGGGAATGATAGCCTCCCACTACGACGGCTTCGCACAGGGCATCGCCGGCAAACTCGACTCCATGCTCATCCCCGCCTTCTCCATGCTCATCAAGCAGCACACAGCCTGCGCCGTGGAGGGCGACATGAAGGTGGCTATGGCCATGTCGATCCTGAAGACCATCAGCGGCACAGGAACCCTGGCCGAGATGTACAGCATCGACTTCCCGAAAGACATCTGTATCATCGGCCACTCCGGCTCCGGCGACTTCGACATCTCACAGGCAAAGAAGCCTACCATGAAGATTGTGCCTGTATTCCACGGAAAGGCCGGCGGCGGCTACCTGACACAGTTCTATCCTCCCACGGGCCCCGTCACCTACCTGGCCATCACGCAGGACAAGAACGGCGTCTTCAAGTTCGTCGTCGCTGAGGGCGTCAACGAGGAAGGCCCCATCTTCACCTTCGGCGATACCAACATGCGCACGAAGTTCTCGCTCTCCTGCCGCGAGTTCGTCAACAAGTGGAGCGAGGCCGGTCCCACCCATCACATGGCGGCCGCCGTGGGTCATCACATTGACACCATCCTCAAGGTAGCCAAGATTTTCAACATCGAGTGTGACGTGGTTTGCCGATAACACCGGAATCCCGAAATAACGAAATATCGAAATTATGGCAAACAACAGTTCATTAAAGAGCACTCTGGCGGTGTCTCTCAACAATTATCTGGACGCCGGTGCCATCGTTGCCGGCTCCAGCGGCGTCACGCTGTGGCAGAACTATCTCGGTCTTTCGGAGATGCATCTTGGCTGGCTGAACGCTCTGAGTGCCAACGCTCTGGGAGCAGCCATCGGTGCCATCATCGGCGGGTTCCTGGCCGACAAATTCGGACGCAAGTTCATCTTCACCTACAACCTGCTGGTCTACATGCTTGGCGTGCTCATTGTCATGCTGGCCTTCAGCTACCCCATGCTGCTCTGCGGATTCCTCATCACAGGTATCTCCGTCGGCATCGGCGTGCCCGCCTCATGGACATACATCTCGGAGTCGTCAGAAGTCAACAACCGCGGCCGCAACATCTGCATCTCACAGATGTCGTGGGGTGTCGGCCCCATGCTGATTCTTTTCTTCGGCATGCTTTTCGCCCCCGGCGGCTACCTCTATAGTCCTGTAGAGTCACTGGCCCACGCCGTCATCGGTGCCGATGCGGCAGAGGCTTCCGTACAGGTATTCTCCTCGCGCGTGGTCTTCTTCACTCTTTTCGTTGTCGCCTTTGTCGCCTGGAACCTCCAGCGACAGCTTCAGGAGAGTGCCGAGTTCGAGGCCAACAAGCAGAAGGACAAGAGCGGCATCGTGGACAACATCAAGATGCTCTTCACCAACCGCATAGCGGTCAAGTCGGTCATCTTCCTGGCCACCATCTACCTCACTTGGAACCTTGTTGCCTCCGTCATGGGCTTCTTCATGCCCCACGTCTACGAGACGGCCGGCGGCTTGTCCAACGAAACGGCCAACATGCTGAGCTGCATCAGCTGGGTCTTCGTCGTCGTCACCACGTTCATCATCTCATTCTTTGTCGACAAGGTGGCCCACCGCTTCTTCTATGTCTTCGGACTGGCAGCAGCACTGACGGCCTGGCTCCTCGTCATCGGCGGCAGCATCACCAGCATTGCCGGCATCTGGGTATTCACCATCCTGTGGGGCGTCAACAACGGCAGCTCCGTCCAGGTGTTCTACGCCCTGTGGGGAAGCGAGCTGTTCCCCGCCAAGTTCCGTGCCGGAGCCCAGGGGCTGATGTTCTTCATCGTCCGCGGTCTCTCCGCTGTCTGGGGGCTCGTCTTCACCTATATTTACGGTGAGAACGGCGAAGGCTTCACGGTGGCAGCCTATTGCATGGTAGCCCTGCTGCTCATTTCCCTCGTCGTCGGCCTTGTCGGCATGCCCAACACCCGCGGCAAGTCACTGGAGCAGATTACAAAGGAGCGCTACGGCGACAACTATTAAATTCAAAAACAATACATAAAAAGTAATCTATAAAAAAAACAGAGCTATGAATAACGTATTTATCATAGGCGACCGTCTGAAGAACGAATGGGTGGCAGAACTGGACACTGTAGAGAAGAAGCTGGAGTTCACCAGCGAACTAGCCTCAGCCAAGGGCTATGACAACGAGGATTATGCCCGGCAGCAGTTGCTAAAACTCCGTGAGACCGGCTACTTCAACGACCTGCAGGTCTACCAGAGAGTAGGCAACGACACTATCAAGGCCGATGAACGTGACTTCTTAGGATAAACAGACGGCCCGTCTGGAAAGACAACGCCCCCAAGTACTTCACAGCACTTGGGGGCGTTCATTCTTAATTTATATAGTCAGTAGTTGTTTTTATCTGGGAAGGTTGAATGCTTTTGTCATCTCTTTCATCTGCTCGTCGGACATTCCCTCAGGCTCAAAGCCCATGCACTTGGCATTGATATAAATCTTGGCACTCTTTGAGAGTACGTCAATCTGGTCGAAAGCGTCCATCACGTCCTTGCCCTTGGCAAAGACACCATGCTTCTCCCACATCACCACGTCGTATTCCTCAAGTTCCTTCAGCGTAGCATCAGCCAGTTCGTTGGAGCCGGGCAAGGTGTAGGGTACGATACCCAGTCCCAGGGGACAGAAGGCCTTTGTCTCAGGAATCATAGACCACAGGATGCGTGTCAGCACGTCACGTCCGAGGAACTCCTTCTTGTGACTCATGGCCACAAGTTCAATGGGATGCGTGTGTACGGTAGCCTTATAGCCGCTTCCCGTCTCTATCTGACGGGCGTGCACGGTCAGGTGGCTGGGCAGTTCGCTGGTGGGCATCACAGGATTGTCGGCAATGATAACGTACGAGGCGCAGTCATCAAGGATGCGGATGACACTGCCGTTGTCCATCGGCCAGCGGGCCAGGTCGCGCATGCGCTTGCCCGTACCTTTACAATAGAAGTAGCAACCCTTCAAGGCGGGCAGCGTCACCCCTATCTGCTTCACGTCGCTGATGGGTGCCATCTGACGAATCTCGTCGTCCACATACTCGGTAATGTTCACCGTGATATTACCACCGTTACGCTCGGCCCATCCGTTCTGCCAGAGGTATCCGGCCACTTCTGCAATCTTGTAGACCCCATCTTTCAACTGAGGACGTCCTTCAAGTATACTCTTCATTATGAAAATTTTTCTTTTGTTACTGGTTGCAAAGATACACCTAATTCGTATTACGGAGCACGACTATTTGACATTTCCACCTTGTTTTCTGACTTTTGCGGGAGACAAAGAACTGTTGAAATAATCCACAAAATCTTAAAGGATAATAAAAAACGGAGCATCTTTGTACCTTTTCCCCCCTATAAAACGTATTAAAAGAAAACAGACAAGAAACCACACACAAGTCATGAAGAAATTATTTTTCTGCAGCACGATGGCACTATTTACAGCCATCAGCTGCTTTGCCAACGACAGCAAGTTGCACGTCAAGATGAACATGAAGTATCTGGGCGACACCATTCAGGTGATGATAGGCCAGGACCGTAGTAACCTGCAGACCTTCACCGGCAAGCAGGGCGTCTTCGAGTTCGATGTTGAAATCAAGGAGCCTCAGACCATCTACCTCTTAGAGCCCGGCGTGCTGCGCGGCGACCGTAGTGCCCACTACTACCAGATACCCGCCGTACCCGGCGAACAGGTGGAACTGACCGCCAGCGCCCCCAGCCGCTACGACATCAACGGCTCCAAGTTCTACAGCCAATATCATGCTGCAGACCTCATGCTGGAGGACGCACAGAAGGAAGGCAGTGAGCTGACGGCACGGTGCCAAGAACTCATGAAGAACGGTGCCAGCCAGGATTCGGTCATGAAGATTTACCAGACAGAGATGCCCGCCATCCGGCAGCGCGTGACGGACAAGATAACGGCCTATATCAAGGCACACGCCGACGAGGAGGCGATGACCGCCATAATCCCACAACTGCAAGACTTGGAGAAGATGAAGGCAGCCGTCCAGCTGCTCTCACCCGCTGTGCGCGAGAGCAGTGTCAAGGTGTTCTACGAGTCCGTCATCGCACAGATGGAGGCACAGGCCAAGGCCGAGGAGGAGTCGGCCCGCAAGCAGGCTTCCGGCGTCACAGCCCCCGACTTTACCCTGAACGACCTGAACGGCAAGCCCCTCACCCTGAGCAGTCTGCACGGCAAGTACGTCATCCTCGACTTCTGGGGCTCCTGGTGCGGCTGGTGCATCAAGGGCTTCCCGGAGATGAAGGAGTACTACAAGAAGTACCCTGGCAAATTCGAGATACTGGGCATTGACTGCAATGACACCGAACAGAAGTGGAAAGACGCCGTCAAGAAGCACGAGCTCCCCTGGCTACACGTCTATAACCCGCGCGGCTCCAACCTCACCGCCGACTACGGTATCACCGGGTTCCCCACGAAAATCATTGTCGGCCCCGACGGCAAGATTGTGAAGACCATCGTCGGCGAAGACCCTGCCTTCTACACCCTGCTTGACGAGCTGTTCGGTAAATAAGTACATATTCTCTCTCTTTTTAATATAGTTTTCCCACCTGTCGACCGTGAGGTCCGCAGGTGGGATTTTCAATGGTGCCAAGTTTAGAAT
>CAMHIM010000111.1 GCA_946185225.1 uncultured Prevotellaceae bacterium | reverse complement strand
TCCATGAGTTCCTGCCGATTGCCCGCGCTATCGTGGGTCTGCAGAACCTGAAGATTATCAGCTTCGGTCCCCGTCCCAACAACTTCCTGGCTTGTAACGCTCCTATCCGCGCCCTGTATGACCTCGACGTGGAGATTGAGGAGAACTCAGAGCTCGACCTGCTCGAGGCCTTCCAGAAGCATCAGGGC
Organism: uncultured Prevotellaceae bacterium; assembly: GCA_946185225.1. GTDB lineage: Bacteria > Bacteroidota > Bacteroidia > Bacteroidales > Bacteroidaceae > Prevotella. The sequence goes on along the minus strand of CAMHIM010000111.1, from coordinate 5,243 downwards.
GACCCACGTATTGACGATGTTGTGAAGGATATGGCTGCTGAACTCGGCACAGGTAACAAGATTCCTCAGGTGCTGCCTAAGCTCGCTCAGTATGAACTGACGCTGACTGACTGGATTGAGGCTCACAAGGGTTCACGCCAGTTCGTGGCTATGGCCAACAAGTGCTGGCCTGCCTTCCAGACCATGTTCGGTTTCGTTCCCTGCTACGTGAACAGCCGTCTCACCGGTCGTGGCATTCCCGTGGCTTGCGAGGTTGACATCTATGGCGCTCTGTCTGAGTACATCGGAACCTGCATCAGCCAGGATGCCGTGACGCTGCTCGACATTAACAACACCGTTCCTCAGGATATGTACGAGGAGAGCATCAAGGGCAAGAAGTTCGCTTGCGACACCTATACAGACAAGGAAATCTTCATGGGCTTCCACTGTGGTAACACCGCTTCTTCCAAGGTTTGCAACTGCCAGATGTGCTTCCAGCGCATCATGGCCCGCGCTCTGCCTGTAGAGGTGACCAACGGTACCCTCGAGGGCGACATCCAGCCGGGTCTGGCTACAGTTTATCGTCTGCAGTCTACTGCCGACACCAAGCTCCGCGCTTACATCGCTCAGGGTGAGGTGATTCCTGTAGCTACCCGCTCGTTCGGTTCTATCGGTATCTTCGGTATCAAGAACATGAGCCGCTTCTATCGTCACGTCCTCATCGAGAAGCACTACCCGCACCACTGCGCCGTTATGTTCGGCCATCAGGGTAAGTATCTCTGGGAGGTTCTCAAGTACATGGGCATCCCCGTGGACGAGATTGACTACAACTTCCCGAAGGGTAACTTCTATCCCACGGAGAATCCTTTCTGCTAAGAATAACGTCAATCCCTATAAAACGCTCCGCGTGGCACTTTCACCACGCGGAGTTCTTTTTTGGGACAAAATCAAAGGATGTCTTTGTCGTTTGCCAAGTTTTTTGTACCTTCGCAGCCAATAAGTAACTGAACGCATGGCAAAGAATGAAAAGGGGTTGACACCCATGATGAAACAGTTCTTCGACTTGAAGGCGAAGCATCCGGACGCTGTGATGTTGTTTCGTTGTGGAGACTTCTATGAGACCTATTGTGAGGATGCTATCACGGCGTCGCGTATTCTGGGCATCACACTGACCCACCGTAATAACGGGGCAGGGGTGAAAGGTGACGAAATGGCCGGCTTCCCCTACCATGCATTAGATACCTATCTTCCCAAACTTATCAGAGCCGGCAAGCGAGTAGCTATCTGCGACCAGCTGGAAGACCCGAAGCTGACCAAGAAGCTGGTGAAGCGTGGCATCACAGAGCTGGTGACGCCCGGCGTCACCATGTCTGACAACGTGCTGAACTATAAGGAAAACAACTTCCTTTGTGCTGTTCACTTCGGCAAGTCAGCCTGTGGTGTCAGTTTCCTGGACATCTCGACGGGTGAGTTTCTGGTAGGCGAGGGAGTCTATGATTACGTAGAGAAACTCATCGGCAACTTCCAGCCTAAGGAGGTGCTGTATAACCGTGAGCGACGGCAGGACTTTGCCCGTTACTTCGGTACGAAGCTTGTGACGTTTGAAATGGATGACTGGGTGTTTACCGAGCAGCTGTCGCATCAGAAGCTGCATAAACACTTTCAGGTGAAGTCGATGAAAGGCTTCGGCGTGGACCACCTCCGGAGCGGTCTTGTTGCCGCAGGTGCCATCCTGCAATATCTGGAGCAGACGCAGCATACACAGATAGGCCATATTACGCATATTTCCCGCATTGAAGAAGAGAAGTATGTCCGCTTGGACAAGTTCACCATCCGTTCACTGGAACTCGTCCAGCCCATGCAGGACGACGGTAAATCGCTGCTGGACGTCATTGACCGCACGGTAAGTCCTATGGGAGGACGTCTGCTCAGGCGCTGGCTGGTGTTCCCGTTGAAGGACCGTAAGCCCATTGAGGAGCGCCTGGACATTGTTGACTACTTTTTCCGTGAGCCCGACTTCCGGCAGCTGGTGGACGAACAGCTACAGCGTGTCGGAGACCTGGAGCGCATCATCTCAAAGGTGGCGGCAGGAAGGGTGTCGCCACGGGAGGTGGTACAGCTGAAGACGGCCCTGCAAGCCGTGGAACCCATTAAGGCGGCCTGTCTGCAGGCACAGAACGACGTGTTGCGCGGGGTGGGGGAGCGGCTGAGCCTGTGCGTGGAACTCCGTGACCGCATAGAACGGGAGATACAGAACGACCCGCCACAGCTGGTACAGAAAGGCGGTGTCATACGTAATGGTGTCAATGAGGAACTGGACGAGCTCCGCCACATTGCATACAGCGGCAAGGACTACCTCCTGCAGATTCAGGAGCGTGAGGCGCAACAGACGGGAATACAGAGTCTGAAGATTGGCTACAACAACGTCTTCGGGTACTATCTGGAGGTACGAAACACCTATAAGGACCTGGTGCCGCAGGAGTGGGTGCGCAAGCAGACGCTGGCTCAGGCAGAACGCTATATCACACAGGAACTGAAGGAGTACGAGGAAAAGATACTTGGTGCTGAGGACCGCATCCTGTCGCTGGAGACAAGGCTCTTCGGAGAGCTTGTGGCTGCCATGCAGGAGTTCATACCGCAGGTACAGGTTAATGCCGTGCTGCTGGCGCGCCTCGACTGTCTGCTGGGCTTTGCCAAGGCGGCTGAGGAGAACCGCTATATACGCCCCGTCATCGACGAAAGCGATGTCATTGACATCCGCCAGGGAAGACATCCTGTCATCGAGACACAGCTGCCCCTGGACGAGCGCTACGTTCCCAATGACATCCTGCTTGACCAGGAGCGTCAGCAGATAATCATCATTACCGGACCGAATATGGCCGGTAAATCGGCTCTGCTGCGTCAAACGGCACTCATTGTGCTGCTGGCCCAGACGGGATGCTTCGTGCCCGCAGAAAGCGCGAGAATAGGCTTGGTGGACAAAATATTCACCCGTGTCGGAGCGTCAGACAATATCTCCCTGGGCGAGTCGACCTTCATGGTCGAGATGACCGAGGCTTCGAACATCCTGAACAACGTGACGCCGAAGAGCCTGGTACTCTTTGACGAGTTGGGACGCGGCACTTCGACCTATGACGGCATCTCCATAGCCTGGGCTATCGTGGAATACCTGCATGAGAACGCAAAGGCCCAGGCACGTACCCTCTTTGCCACCCACTACCATGAGCTGAACGAGATGGAGAAGAATTTCTCACGCATCAAGAACTACAACGTCAGCGTAAAGGAGGTTGACGGGAAGGTTATCTTCCTGCGCCGGCTGGAGCGGGGTGGGAGTGAGCATAGCTTCGGCATCCATGTGGCGGAGATATCTGGCATGCCTCGCTCCATCGTGAAGCGTGCCAACGTCATACTGAAGCAATTGGAAGCTGATAATTCGCAAGTAGGTACGGTTGGTAAGCCTACGGCAGACATTGCCCAGAGCCGTGAGGGCATGCAGCTCTCCTTCTTCCAGCTGGACGACCCTGTACTCTGTCAGGTGCGCGACGAGATAATGGGGCTCGACGTCAACAATCTCACGCCGCTGGAGGCCCTTAACAAGCTGAACGACATCAAGAAGATAGTCTCCGGAAAGTAACGGGAGATGAATGTGATGAGAATAAAGAAAGCGGACTACGGTGTTGATGCCGTGGTCCGCTTTCTTAGTGTGTTCTTTTCTTAGAGACGCTTGTTCTTCAGCGTTGTTCTCAGCAGTGTGCTGTAGGTGTCGAACTGCTTGTCGTTGAGCACGCGCTGCATCCGGGTCATGTCCTTTTTCACGGCCTGGTGAACCAGCAGACGGCACTGTGGACCTCTTACGTCAGCCAGCGACCGCATCTCGTCGACGAAAATCTGCTGAATAACCTCTACAGCATCCATTTGCGACTCTGTCAGGTCAAGCACGACGGCCAGTCGGCGCATGTCGCAGTTCATGTCAAAGCGCTCTTTGTTGAGTTTGTCGAAACTCGCGTAGTTGTGGTTTACGTGCTGGATGCTTGATACTTCTGTCTTGGCGTAGCCTAACGTTAGCGTCATCACGGCTACCAGTGTCATTACGATTCTTTTCATGTTGTTTGACTTTGAGTTGTTATCCTGTTTTGTTATCCTGTTTCTGCCTTTTTGACGCAGATGAAGGCAGATGGTTTAACAACGGGTCAAACTTTTTTTCTGCTTGCCTTCACCATGCACCAGACGCCCAGCAGGATGAAGGGGATGGAGAGCAGCTGCCCCATGTCGAGGGGCAGTGAGGCCTCGAAGGACTCCTGAATCTCCTTGGTGTACTCGATGAAGAAGCGGAAGGTGAAGATGTAGGTCAGGCAGAGGCCGAAGTACCAGCCGGTGCCTATCTTCTTCGGAAGACGCTTGTGAAGATACCACATAAGCCCAAACAGCAGGGCGTAGGCAATGGCCTCGTAGAGCTGGCCGGGGTGGCGCGGAGCCTGGTCGACGCGTTCGAAGATAAAGGCCCAGGGAACGTCGGTCACGCGGCCGATAATTTCGGAGTTCATCAGGTTGCCCAGTCGGATGAAGCAGGCGGTGGTGCCGGTGGCGATGGCGATGTTGTCGAGCACCGTCCACAGCGCGACGCCCGTCCGGCGTACGTAGAGCCACAGGGCCAGCATGAGTCCCAGCGTGCCGCCGTGGGAGGCCAGGCCCTCGTAGCCGGTGAACTTCCACGAGCCGTCCTGCAGGATGTGGATAGGCAGCAGCATCTGGACAAAACCCTTCCAGGATGTCAGGAAGACGTCGGGCTGGTAGAAGATGCAGTGGCCCAGGCGGGCACCGATAAGAATGCCTACGAAGCAATAGATGAAGAGCGGTTCAAACTTCTCGTCGGCTATCTTCTGTTCCTTGTACAGCCGGCGTACGACGAGGTAGGCCAGCATCAGTCCGACAAGCCAGCACAGCGAGTACCAGCGGAAGGAGAGGGGACCGATGCTGAAGGCTGTCAGGTCGGGGTTCCAAAGGATGTAGTTCAGAGTGTTCATCGTTGTTTCTTGTTTTTTCTAGCCTGTCTAGCTAGACATTAAAGCGGAAGTGCATGATGTCGCCGTCCTGTACGACGTAGTCCTTGCCTTCGATGCCCATCTTGCCGGCTTCGCGGACGGCGGCTTCGGAGCCGTACTGGATGTAGTCGTCGTACTTGATGACCTCGGCGCGGATGAAGCCCTTCTCGAAGTCGGTGTGGATGACGCCGGCGCACTGCGGGGCCTTCCAGCCTTTCTTAT
>CAMHIM010000110.1 GCA_946185225.1 uncultured Prevotellaceae bacterium | reverse complement strand
TATTTCGTACTCCATGTGTCACCGACTTGCTGGATGTTGCCATCCTTCTGCCAGTAGTAGGCACTATAGACCTTGGCCTTTCCATCGGAGTCGAGGTAGTGGCTCAAGGCGCCGCTGTCGCTTTCTGTAACCTCACGCTCTACATCGGGCTTGGTCTTAATCCATCCGCACGATGCGAGACAACAGGTTGCCAATACGACAATGACTGTCGCATACATTCTGGTACTAATCATTTTTGTTTTGTTAAAGGTTTATGTAATGGTTGGTTGTAGGTCTTGGTGGGCAAAGGACTGGTTATTCTTCCTTGTTCTTGCCCAGGATGCGGCGGAACATGCCGATGTTGTCAACCCACTGTACAATATCGCTGACGATGGGGATATTGCGCAGCAGCCCAGCCCAGCGCAGACGGTTCACGGAGTCCGGAAGCATCTGCGATACCACCTCTTCGACCTTCTGCTTGGCCATTGACTCTGCCATCATGCCGGGCATGCTCTTCAGCATGTCCTTGCGGGCTTGTTCTGTTGCTTCGCGAGCCATCTGCTCACCCTGGAGCCGTGCCTGTTCCTCGGTGAGAGCGGGCTCTGCAGCTGCCTTTGTCTGCTCATTGTCCACAATCTGATTATCCATGATTTTTTTAATGGTATGACTTTTAGGTTATAATTTCCTTGCAAAGATATGTCAAAAATCTTGTAATACAAAATTAAAAGTTTTTTTTTTGCTTTTATGTCCGTTTCTGTAATAAAATGCTTAACTTTGGCAGCAAAAATATATCCACAGGTATGACGAAAGACAAGAATCAAGAGAAGAATATCAGCAGGAGAGACTTCCTGCGGCGTGTGGGAATGGGGGCCGGTGCTGCGCTGGCGATGAGTGTGGTGGACCCTTTGCGTGTGCTGGCACATGACGGGAAAACGGCGTTACGGGAGAAAAATGTCACCGAGGCGTCGCGCATGACCTACCGCGTGCAACACGGCTCCGGCGAGCAGATTTCGCTGCTGGGATTCGGCATGATGCGACTGCCCAACAATCAGACCGAAGTGGATCGTCTGGTGGACTATGCCATAGCGCACGGTGTAAACTACTTTGATACCGCCCCCATGTATATGGGTGGTCAGTCAGAGGTGCTGACGGGCAATGCGCTTGCACGCTTCCCCAGGGAGAAGTTTTATGTTGCCACGAAGATGTCGAACATGAATCCCCGCCAGTGGACCTTGGATGCCTCACGGCGCATGTACGAGCAGTCGCTCGAACGGCTGAAGGTAGACCACATCGACTACTACCTGCTGCACAGTATCGGCGGTGGAGGTATGGATACGCTGAAAGGACGTTTCCTGGATAACGGCGTGCTTGACTTCCTGCTGAAGGAGCGTGAGGCAGGACGCATTAAGCACCTCGGATTCTCCTATCACGGTGATGTCAGACCCTTTGACTTCCTGTTGGACCATCAGGACGACTACCATTGGGACTTCGTGCAGATTCAGATGAACTTCCTGGATTGGCGGCACGCCTCCATGCGTGGTGGACGCCGCTCGGACGCCGATGCTGAATACTTGTACGGTAAGTGTGAGAAAGCGGGAGTTCAGTGTGTTGTCATGGAACCGCTGCGCGGTGGTGCTTTCGGACGCATGGCCAGCGAACTTGCTGATAAACTGAAAGCTGTCCGCCCCGACGACAGCACGGCACGATGGGCGTTCCGCTGGGTAGGCTCCTATCCAAATATCCTCACTACGCTGAGTGGCATGAACCGCATGGACCACTTGGAAGAGAACGTCAAGACTTTCTCGCCCCTGGAAGTGTGTACGGAGGCAGAGAACGCGCTGCTTGCGGAGATTGCCGACCAAATGTCGGGATATCCTACCATTCCTTGTACCACCTGTGCCTATTGTATGCCCTGTCCCTATGGCGTGGACATTCCTGGCAATTTTGCGTACTACAATGAAGCCGTCAACAGCCACGTGCTCCCACTTCCGGTGAAGCAGTCGGCCGATTATGCCGCACGGAAACAGCAGTTTGCCGACGGACTGCGCAAGGCACTACCTAAGGTCGAGACCTGGGCTCGCAGCTGTGCCGACTGTGAGGAGTGTCTGTCGAAGTGTCCGCAACAGATTCGCATCCCCAACCAAATGGCGCGCATCGTGGAACTACTGCGCCGAGGGTGATAAAGTTGATGGTTTTTCGTAAAAAACACGTAAAAACCGCCGTTGTTCCAAAAAAATGTTTAATTTTGCACCGTCTAAGGACAAGGTGTGTCCTTTTGCAAAGCAAAAAGTCAGAAACAATAATGAATAACACATCGAAAACGGTCTATCTGGGCATGATTGGCGATATCATGCATCCTGGACTAATTAACATTATCAACGAAGGTGCAAAGTATGGTCAGGTAATGATCGGATTGTTTACCGATAAAGCCATTGCTACTCATAAACGTCTTCCCTACCTGAACTACGAACAGCGCAAAAACGTTATAGAGAACATCAAGGGTGTCTCGTCCATTGTGCCTCAGGACGAGTGGAGTTATGTGCCTAACCTGTTGAAATACAAACCCGACTATATCATTCATGGTGACGATTGGCTCTATGGACCGGACAAGTACATCCGCGACGAAGTGTTCAAGACTATGGAACGTCTGGGCGGTGAGGTGATAGAGATTCCCTATACAAAGGGCATCAGTGCCTCCGGACTGAAGGCTGAGATTGATTCGCTGGGTGTAACTCCGCAGGCCCGACTGGCTTCGCTGCGCCGGCTGATAGCTGCAAAGCCCATCGTACGCATCCTGGAGTCGCATAACGGACTGACTGGTCTCATTGCCGAGCATACCAGTGTTGAAATCAACGGACAGCACCGTGAGTTCGACGGCATGTGGGCATCATCACTGACCGACTCCACGTCAAAGGGTAAGCCCGACATCGAGGCCGTTGACCTCACCACACGTCTCCATGACCTGAACGATACGCTGGAGGTGACGACGAAACCTGTTATTTACGACGGTGACACCGGTGGCAAGACCGAGCACTTCGTCTTTACTGTACGAACTCTGGAGCGACTGGGTATTTCGGCAGTCATCATCGAGGACAAGGTAGGACTGAAGCAGAACTCTCTCTTCGGTACTGACGCCGTACAGACGCAGGATACCATAGAAGGCTTCTGTAACAAGATCAAGGCTGGCAAGGATGCACAGGTGACAAGTGACTTCATGATTATCTCACGTTGCGAATCGCTCATCGCCGGCAAGTCTGTCGATGACGCTCTGGAGCGTTGTCACGCCTATGTGGCTGCTGGTGCCGATGGCATCATGATACACTCCAAGAACAAGTCGGGCGAAGACATCCGCGAGTTCTGCCAGCGTTTCCGCCAGCAGGACTGCCATACTCCCATCGTGGCTGTGCCCACCACCTATAACCAGTTTACGGAGGAGGAACTGGCAGAGTGGGGCATCAACATTGTTATCTATGCCAACCACATGCTGCGCTCTGCCTATCCCGCAATGGTGAAGTGTGCTGAAAGCATCCTTACCCACAGCCGCAGCCTTGAGGCTTCCGACGACTACTGCATGCCCATCAAGCAGATTCTGAATCTCATTCCTGGAACGAAGAAGAGTTGAGATAAGACTCATGCCATGCCCCCATAAGGAGGGGCGTTGTTATAATAAGGAATATAGTAAACGTAGAGAAAATGATAAGACCATCATTCTTTATTGAAAAGCTGAAAGAGAATGGCATTGACTTCTTTGCCGGTGTGCCTGACTCGCTGTTGAAGAATATCTGTGCCTATATCACCGATACACTGCCCCGTGAGCAGAATATCATCGCAGCCAACGAGGGGGGCGCCATGGGCATCGCTGCCGGATACCATCTGGCTACGGGACGTATCCCTGTCGTCTATATGCAGAATTCCGGCGAGGGTAATATCATCAATCCCCTGGCATCGCTTACTGACAAGGAAGTGTATAACATCCCCGTACTGCTGCTTATTGGTTGGCGAGGATGTCCTGGCGTACACGACGAGCCGCAGCATGTCAAGCAGGGTAAGGTGACCACAGGACTGCTTAATACAATGGGTATCAACTACACCGTGTTGAGCAAGGACGAGGAGCAGTCTGCCAAGCAGGTGGCTGTTGCTGTTGACTACATGCAGCGTACTCAGGAGGTTTATGCATTGGTCATAGAGAAGGACACGTTCGAGGCCTATACTCTGCAGAATACCATTGACAGCGGACTTACCATGGCCCGTGAGGAAGCTATCGAGTCCGTCGTGCGCTGTCTGCAACCCACGGCAGCCGTCGTCTCTACTACAGGCATGATATCGCGTGAACTCTTTGAAATTCGCGAACGGGCATCACAGGGACACGAGCACGACTTTCTGACCGTCGGCTCCATGGGACACGCCAGCCAAATAGCTCTCGGCATCGCTCTGCAGCAGCCCGAACGTCCTGTCTACTGCTTTGATGGAGACGGTGCCAGTATCATGCACATGGGTAATATGGCCATTTCTGCCAGCATGCAGCCGGTCAACTACATACATGTTGTGTTCAACAACGGTGCTCACGACTCCGTTGGTGGCCAGCCCACTGTGGGACTGCAGATAGACCTCCCCGCTGTGGCACGTGCCGTGGGCTATCGCGAGACATTCTCTGTCGACAATGTAGAGCAACTGACACAGGCTGTCAGCAAGGCCCAGCAGTTACCGGGGCCCGTGCTGATAGAGGCAAAGGTGAAGAAAGGCAACCGTAAGGACCTGGGACGTCCGACAACGACTCCTATCCAGAACAAGAAGGCTCTTATGGCGTTTCTGAAGAAGTAAGAAACAAGACATGATACATACTGCAGTCATTATGGCAGCTGGGCTGGGAACCCGCTTTGGCCAGTATACGGAAAAGATTCCCAAGGGCTTCATCCCCTTTGGAGGCGTCTCTATGGTGGAACGCAGTATCAAGACCCTCCTCGACTGTGGAATCAGTCGCATCATCATCGGTACTGGCTATCACCGCGAGCGCTACGAGGCTCTACAGACAGCATGGCCTCAGATAACATGTGTGTTCAGCCCTCGTTATGCCGAGACTAATAGCATGTACACACTCTACAACTGTAGGGAGGTCATCGGCGACGACGACTTCCTGCTCCTGGAGTCTGACTTGGTGTTTGAACGTCGCGCCATTACCGCACTTATGGAGTGTAAGGAGCCTGACGTAATGCTGATAACCCCAGTGACGAAGTTCCAGGACCAGTATTACGTTGAGTATGATACCAATCACCGGCTGACACGTTGCTCCACTGTGGAGACCGAACTTGACGTTAAGGGGGAGCTGGTTGGTATCCACAAGCTCTCGGCAGACTTCTACCATGAGATGTGTGACGACTATGCCGCAAAGGTAGCTGCACAACCTAAGCTGGGCTATGAGTACGAATTGCTCACCATGTCGCAGGAGCGCCGGAAGGTGTATGTCCTGAAGGAAGACGGACTAAAATGGTATGAGATTGACGATCCGGATGACTTGGCGTATGCCGAAGAACACGTGCTGCCGTTCCTGAAGTGAATCAGCCCCCATCCCTCGTCCCTCCGAATAAATAAGAAAAAAGAA
>CAMHIM010000109.1 GCA_946185225.1 uncultured Prevotellaceae bacterium | reverse complement strand
CCATCAAGCGAGAGGGCGACGAACCCAAGATTGCCCAGCTCGACAAGGAGATTGCCGAGTTGAAAGAACAGGAGACACAGTTCCGTGCCAAGTGGGAAAGCGAGCGCCAGCTGGTGAATAAGATTCAGCAAGACAAGCAGGAAATTGAGAACCTGAAATATGAGGCGGAACGTGCCGAACGCGAAGGCGACTACGGCAAGGTAGCTGAGATTCGCTATTCGAAACTGAAGGCGCTGGAGGATGATATCAAGAATATACAGGCACAACTGGCCAATGCCCAGAACGGCAATTCACTGGTCCGTGAGGAAGTCACCGCCGACGACATCGCCGAGGTAGTCTCACGCTGGACCGGCATCCCCGTCACTCGCATGCTGCAGAGTGAGCGTGAGAAACTGCTCCACCTGGAGGAAGAGCTTCACCGACGCGTCATCGGACAGGACGAGGCCATTACAGCCGTCTCTGATGCCGTACGCCGTGCACGCGCCGGCCTACAGGACCCTAAGCGTCCTATTGCCTCCTTCATTTTCCTCGGCACCACAGGCGTCGGCAAGACTGAACTGGCAAAGGCTCTGGCAGAGTACCTCTTCAACGACGAGGCAATGATGACACGTATCGACATGTCCGAATATCAGGAGAAGCACACCGTCAGCCGACTCATCGGTGCTCCTCCAGGCTACATCGGCTACGACGAAGGCGGACAGCTTACCGAGGCCGTGCGCCGCAAGCCGTACCAGGTGCTGCTGTTCGACGAAATCGAGAAGGCACACCCCGATGTCTTCAACATCCTGCTGCAGGTGTTGGATGACGGACGCCTAACCGACAACAAGGGGCGTACCGCCAACTTCAAGAACACCATCATCATCATGACCTCCAACGCCACACGGGAGCAGTTACGCCAAGTCATGCGGCCTGAGTTTCTGAATCGTATCGACGAGATTATTACCTTCCAACAGCTCACCCGTGAGCAGATAGCCGACGTGGTACGGCTGCAGATGAAGCGCGTCACGGACATGCTTGAACCGCAAGGCATCCGGTTGGAAGTCACCGACCAGGCCATCCAGTACCTGGCTCAGGAGGGCTACGACCCCGACTTCGGTGCCCGTCCTGTCAAGCGCGCCATCCAGACGCTGGTACTCAACGACCTGTCACGCCGCATCCTGGCCGACGAGGTGGATCGCACGAAACCAATTATCATCGACGAGTTCGGTGACGGTTTGGTATTCCGCAACTGACCATCCTCGACATAGCAAAAGGAAGGATGCCCTACCAAATTGGTTGGGGCATCCTTCCTTTTTATCTTCATTTCTTCTGCTAAAGCAGATTATCGCGCTCAATGTCCTTGAAGTAACGGTAGGTGCCCACCTTAAGTTCTTCACAGGCAGCATCGTCGGCAACGATAATGCCGTGCTGGTGCATCTGCAGAGCAGAGATGGTCCACATATGGTTGACGCTACCTTCGACGGCGGCCTGCAGGGCACGGCACTTGGCGTGTCCATTAACAAGTATCATGACTTCCTTGGCTGCCATCACTGTACCTACACCTACGGTGAGGGCCGTCTTGGGGACCTTGTTGATGTCGTTATCAAAGAAGCGGCTGTTGGCGATGATGGTGTCGGTAGTGAGGGTTTTCTGGCGCGTGCGACTACTAAGCGACGATCCTGGTTCGTTGAAAGCGATATGACCGTCGGGGCCTATGCCGCCAAGGAAGAGGTCGATGCCGCCAAACTTTTCTATTTCCTTTTCGTAGTCGGCACACTCGGCTGCCAGGTCGGGAGCGTTGCCATTGAGGATATGAATGTTCTCCTTCGGGCAGTCAATGTGGTTGAACAGGTTGGTGAACATGAAGCTATGGTAGCTCTCAGGATGGTCGACAGGCAGTGCCACATACTCATCCATGTTAAACGTGACCACATTCTTGAACGACACTTTGCCTTCCTGATAAGCCTTCACAAGGGCACGATACATGCCAATGGGCGAAGACCCCGTAGGCAGACCTAACACAAATGGTCTCTCCTTGGTAGGCTTGGCGGCATTGATTTTCTCCACCACATAGTTTGCTGCCCACTGGGACATCAAATCATAATTCGGTTCAATAATCAGTCTCATACTTTTATTCTTTATTTAATGACAAATAACTTTCCATTTTGTATATAGAGTCCCTTTGACGGACGTTCAACCCTCCGTCCCTGCAGGTCGATGAGACACCCATCGTTCACTGGTGTGAAATCGGGCGTGAGGTTTCTGATACCCGTAGGGTCATCCCCCATGAAGTCGAAGGAGATAAGGCCGTCATCCGACATCTGAATGTTGGTAATAGGTTTCGACAACAGGGTCGAGTTCGAGGCATTCTTGTTATACATCACAGTAGCAGGCGTTGAGTTGTCGGTCAGCACCCTGTTCGTCTGCGTGGCGTCATCCGATGTATATGGATAGGGCGAAGTACTGAGAAAACGGTTGTGCATGTACTTCGCGGCATCTGCATACCAGTTGCTGCTTCCAATGATTACTCGCCAGGCAGCATAATCTTTATTGTCAGCATGCACAAGGTCGAAACGCAGGTGATTCTTCGTATTGTTAACCTCATTTCCCGACCATGCCGACTTGAGGTAATCCACATGATAGATGACCAGCCCCTTGCCGGGCAGTCCGGCATCCCATCCCGCCCACTGGCGGTTCTCCAGCAAGAGATACTCCGCATTGGTGTTTTTGATGATGTAGGCCTTTCCGCCGTCATCCACGGGCTTCATGCCAGTGATGGTCGTCGCCTCCGTCAGTTCCGTAGGTGTCAGCCACCCCATGAGCATCTTTTCCATGGCCGTATAGTTGGGTGGACACCACCCGCTGTTGGTAAAATTACCACCGTCCATCAAGTCCCACTCGTCGGCCGTCGAATAAGCCCATCCGTTAACTGGGTAGATATCAGGCAACCCCAACGAGTGGCTGAACTCATGACAGATTGTACCAATGCCGCAGGAGGTATTGTTCGTCCAAAGTTCTGCGCTGGCCGTATAATTCTGGATTTTCTTTCCGTCAGGAGTGAGGATAAAGGCGAAGTAACTTGTATTCGGCCAGATGTGGCCGTAGCACTTCTCATCGTCCTGATTACCCCCATAGCCGGCACACACGTAGATGACCTGTTCCAGGTATCCATCGCCATTCCAGTCATAGGGAGAGTAGTCCAGTTCGCCATTTTCCTGCAGGAACAAGTTTGTAGCCTCGCGTAACGCACTCGTTCCGTAGTTTACTGTATTTTCAGTCGGATTCTCGTAAGGCTGCGCCTTGCTGTTCACCCGATAGGGTCCGTAGACATCAAACTTGATGTTGAAGAGTCCCTGCGACTGGTCGCGGAAGTAGTCAGCCACACTACCGGCCCCCTCCCCTTGGTTATATCCTTTCTCATTGAACATCCGGTCATAAGTCTCACGTGGATTCTCCATCTGGAAGTCTGTGTCAGAAAACGAGATGAGGATGACCAGTTGCTTGTAGGTGCGGGTAGCGTCCCATTCCGTATCGATAATCTGCAACCGTCGCTGAACGTCACGCCGTGCCGCTGTCACCTCATCGGTCGGATGCGGCGTACAACAGCCACGGCGCACCCCCTTCTGGGCATGACCCGAAAAGGGCAGAAGCACAAACAGGAGCAAGGCCAGCAGCAGTCTTACCTCATGCATGGCGTCCAAGGTTTCAGTTGCTTGAAGAAGTCATTTCCCTTGTCATCAACGAGGATGAAAGCGGGGAAGTCCTCAACCTCAATCTTCCAGATAGCCTCCATACCCAACTCAGGATATTCGACGCACTCTATCGACTTGATGCTCGACTGGCTGAGTACAGCAGCCACACCACCAATAGTGCCGAGATAGAAGCCACCATGCTTCTTGCATGCCTCGGTAACGATATCAGAGCGGTTGCCCTTGGCAATCATCACCAGTGAGGCACCATTAGCCTGGAACTCATCGACATAGGGGTCCATACGGTTGGCTGTCGTCGGGCCCATGGAACCACAAGGATAGCCCTCCGGGGTCTTGGCGGGTCCGGCATAGAGCACGGGATATTTCTTGAAGTAGTCGGGCATACCCTCACCGGCATCCAGACGTGCCTTCAGTTTAGCGTGGGCGATGTCACGGGCCACGATAATTGTGCCACGCAGGTTCACCCTCGTGGAAACAGGGTATTTGCTCAGTTCCTTGCGAACGGCATCAATACCCTCGTTAAGGTCAATTTCTATGGAGTTCTGTCCCTCGCCGGCCTTGGCATATTCAGCAGGAATCAGTTCTGAAGGGTTCGAGTCCATCTTCTCCAACCAGATGCCATCGCGGTTAATCTTTGCCTTGATGTTGCGGTCGGCCGAGCAGCTGACGCCCATACCAATGGGGCAAGAGGCACCATGACGCGGCAGACGGACGACGCGGATGTCGTGGGCCAGGTACTTACCACCGAACTGGGCTCCCAGTCCAATCTTGTGAGCCTCTTCGAGCAGTTTCTTCTCCAGATCGATGTCGCGGAAGGCGCGACCCGTTTCGTCGCCAGTGGTAGGCAGCGAATCGTAGTACTTGATACTGGCTAGTTTCACAGTCAGCAGGTTCTTCTCAGCCGACGTTCCGCCAATGACAAAGGCGATATGATAAGGCGGACAGGCAGCAGTACCGAGGCTCTTCATCTTCTCTACGAGGAAGGGAATGAGCGTGCCCTCGTTCTGGATGGTAGCCTTAGTCATCGGGTAAAAGTAGGTTTTGTTAGCAGAACCACCGCCCTTGGCGACCATGACGAAACGATACTCTGCACCCTCGGTAGCCTCAATGTCTATCTGAGCAGGGAGGTTACAGCGGGTGTTCACCTCGTCATACATGTTCAGTGGGGCATTCTGCGAGTAGCGCAGGTTGTCCTGAGTAAAGGTATTGAAGACACCCAGCGACAGAGCCTCTTCGTCCTCGAAACCTGTCCACACCTGCTGGCCCTTCTCACCGTGGATGATAGCGGTGCCGGTGTCCTGACAGAAGGGCAGGATGCCGCGGGCAGCCACCTCGGCGTTACGCAGGAACTGCAGGGCTACGTACTTATCATTCTCGGATGCCTCGGAGTCGCTGAGGATGGCGGCCACCTGCAGGTTATGCTCGCGGCGCAGCATGAACTCCACGTCGTGGAAGGCCTGCTGGGCCAGCAACGTCAGGGCCTCCTTCGACACCTTGACGATTTCCTTACCTTCAAACTCGGAGACGCTCACTCCCTCCTTGCTCAGGAGGCGGTACTCCGTCTTGTCCTCGCCCAGCTGAAACATCGGGGCATACTTGAACTCAACTGTATTTGCCATAGTCATTATCTTGATTTATCTGTAATTTTGTGTCTTTTCTCTACCGATATGTGAATATACAAATGCAAAAATACAACAAAAAAACGATACGCACAAGAAATACATCTCGTTTTTGCATTTTTATTTATCTGCCGACTTCTTATTGCTAAAAGACGTACTGCCCTCTTCGCAGAGACCGTAAGTAATCTTGTTGTCATTTAAGATTTCTCAGGTTTCAAGTTACAAGACGAAGCACAATGCTTCTCGTTTATTTACCGGCGATGTAGGTCTGGATGCGCG
>CAMHIM010000108.1 GCA_946185225.1 uncultured Prevotellaceae bacterium | reverse complement strand
GGATACGCTTGATGGCCGGCACGATGTTGATGTTGTTGTAGTTCGTCAGGAACTCATCGTCGTAGCGCCCATCAGAGGTCAGGGTGAACATCAGCACCTGTGAGGTCTGACGCTTCATCACCGTCACACCGATCTGCGTCACCTCGGCCGGCAGCAGGGCCTGGGCCTGAGAGACACGGTTCTGCACGTTCACCGCACACATATCGGCATTCATTCCCTGGCGGAACAGCACCTGTATCTGTGCCGATCCGGATGATGCCGTAGAGGAGATATAGTCCATGCCTTCCACACCGTTGATACTCTCTTCGAGCGGTGTGATGACAGAATTCTTCACCGTCTCAGCATCGGCACCAGGATAGCTGGTGAACACGACGACGGTAGGCGGCGCGATGTCTGGATACTGCTCGATAGGCAGCGATGCCAGACCTATAAAGCCCAAGAGCACGATAGCGATAGATATCACCGTCGAGAGCACTGGGCGCTTGATAAATGTTGTAAAAGTCATACCTATTTATAATTTGTCAACTTACGATCTACAAATTACTTTTTCATCGCATTCACAATGTCGCCGGCACTCATGGCCTTGGCCTGCTCCTGAATCTTCTGCTGATATCTCTCAGGGGTGATGGGCACGATCTCCATACCGTCGGAGAGCTTCGTGATGCCGTTGGTGACATACTTGTCGCCCACCTTCAGGCCCTCAGTCACGATGTAGTTGTTGCCATCGTTCTGCGGATCAACCTTGATCTCGGTGTACTTCACCTTATTATCTTTCTGGAGGATATAGACGAACTTCTTGTTCTGCACCTCGGAGACACAGCTCTGCGGGATGACGATGGCCGAGGCGTTGGAGTGCGGAATAAGGATGGAACCGGAACCGCCGCTCTTAAGCAGTTTCTCAGGATTGGGGAACACGGCAATCATCTGAACCGTACCCGTTGCCTGGTCTATCACACCGCTCATCTTCGTCACCTTTCCCTCATGATTGTAGATGCTTCCGTCGCTCAGTTGCAGCTTCACGGAAGGAATCCCGTCAAGGGCCGCATTCTGGCTTCCTGCAGTTTTTGTCATTTCCAGGACGTCTCTCTCCGTCATGGAGAAATAGACCTCCATCGAAGAGTTGTTCGACACAGTGGTCAGCACGCTGGCCGTATTCACCAGGGCGCCCTTCTTGAAAGGCAGCGTGCCGATAATACCGGAAGCGGGGCTCTTCACATAGCAGAAGCTCAACGACTCTTTGGCTGAGGCAAGACCTGCCTGGGCCTGTGCCAGGGAAGCCTTTGCGCTCTCGTAACTGTTGATGGCCGACTGCAGTTCGAACTCACCTATAACCTTCCCCTCATACAGTTTCTGTGCATTCTCGTAGGAGAGCTTGGCCGTGTTGCACGCTGCCTGAGCCGTGTTGCATGATGCCTGCATCTGGCGAACCTGCGACTGATAGGTCACGTTGTCTATCACAAAAAGCACCTGACCAGCACTTACCGTCTGACCTTCTCTTACGTTAACCTGAGTGATGAAGCCCTGCACCTTCGGGCTAATCTGTACATCCTGAACACCCTTGATGGAGGCAGGGAATGTCTGCTGCGACGAAGAACTGGTCGTTCCTACCGTCACCACAGGATACTCGTTGTCACCAAAGTTGGGACGACCGCCACCGCTTTTTCCACACGAAACGAGTGTGGCAGCAATGGCAGCAAAAAATAGAATCTTACTCTTTTTCATACCTATTTTAACTAATTTAACATTTCACAGAATGCCTTGTCAGGCAGAAAACCCAAACAGTCTTCTTTAGTTTTCAGACTGCAAAGGTAGCACAATTTAGCCAGCAAACGGCCTGTTGGCCAAATATTTTAACAAAGTTTATTTATCTGCGCGCACGACATACGCACGGGAACAGGAAGCCGCAGAATGGTCAGTCTGCCGAAAGCCCCATCTGGGAGGCTTTCTCCAGAAGCAGCCGCATCAGGGGCTCACGCTCGTTCTCCACCTTGTTGTCCAGCACAGCATCCTTGAGGTACTGCTTCAGTGTTCCCACCTCGCGACTGGGCTTCAGGTGGAACATCTCCATGATTTCATTTCCATCGATAACCGGCTGCAGAAGTCGCTTATAATCCTTTTCCTGAAGGTCGGCCAGTTTTTCGCGTACCATGCGGAAGTTCTCAAGGAACATCTTCTTCTTCACCTCGTTCTTTGAGGTAATGTCAGCCTCGCAGAGTGTCATCAAGTCGTCGATGTCATCGCCGGCATCGTTCAGCAGCCGACGGACGGCGCTGTCAGTCACTTCGCTGTCAGCAATCACCTGGGGACGCATGTGCAGGTCAACCATTTTCTGGACATACTTCATCTCTGCCCCCATCGGCAGTTTCAGTCGACGGAACAGCTGGGGCACCATCTTGGCACCTATATAATTATGGTTATGAAACGTCCATCCCACGGCAGGGTCCCACCGTTTCGACTTGGTCTTGCCGATGTCGTGCAGCAAGGCGGCCCAGCGGAGCCACAAGCCCCCGGAGGTTGTCCGTTCGGCAATGTTGTCAAGCACCTCCAACGTGTGATAGAAGTTGTTCTTGTGGGCACGGCCGTTCTTCTGCTCCACGATGTCAAGGGCAGCCAGCTCTGGCAGGATGATATTCAGCAGCCCGGAACGCTGCAGTTCAACAAAGCCCTTGCTGGGAACAGGAGACATGATGATTTTATTCAGCTCCACCTCAATGCGCTCTGCACTGACTATCTTGATGCGGTCGGCCATGCGTTCCAGGCCCCTGAAGGTTTCATCCTCTATCTGGAAGTTCAACTGCGTGGCAAAGCGGACACAGCGCATCATGCGCAGCGGATCATCACTAAACGTCACGCCCGGCTCCAGCGGAGTGGCGATGATGCCGTCCTCCAAATCGGCCAACCCGTTGAAGGGGTCCACCAATTCCCCGAAGCGCGCCTTGTTCAGACAGATGGCCATGGCGTTGATGGTGAAGTCCCGGCGGTTCTGGTCGTCCTCCAGCGTTCCATTCTCTACAACAGGCTTGCGGGAGTCGTGGCTGTAGCTTTCCTTGCGCGCCCCGACAAACTCCACCTCCATCTCGCACCCCTTCTCACACCACTTCACCTGCGCCGTCCCGAAGTTGCGGAAGACACTCAGATGAGCCTTCTTGCCCAGCACACGCTTCAGGCCATTAGCAACCTCTATGCCACTGCCTACGACGACAACGTCTATATCGTTGGACGGACGCTCCAGGAAGATGTCACGGACATAGCCTCCGACCACGTAGCATTCCACCCCCATCGCGTCGGCCACTTCACCGATGCGCCGGAACAATTCCTGGTCCAGCAAACAGGCTAACTCCTCATCTGAATACAACTTCATATATACTTTTTCTTGATGCGCATGCAAAGGTACGCATTTTTTTTGTACCTTTGCACCAGCAAAAGAAAAAAAGATGAAAAAGAACCTTTTCCTCCTCACCCTCGTCTGCCTGCTGTCCGCATGCAGCAACAACAGTCAGCAACAGGCCGAGGCACTGCTCCAGCGCGCTGACAGCCTGTTCGGTCAGTGCGACTACGACAGGGCACTCAGCACCATCGACTCCCTGCGCAACATCTACCCTAACGCTATTGAAACCAGGAAGAAGGCACTGAGGCTGTATCAGAACATCGAGTTGAAGAAGTCGCAAGAAGAGTTGGCCGTCGTTGACAGTACCCTGCAGACCGCCAAGCACTCATTCGAGTTCCTGGAGAAGAAAGTCGAGAAGGACAAGGCCGCACTGGCAGCCACTCCGGAGGAGCTGACCTCTCTGACCCTGGCACGCATACGCAGAGATTCACTCCAGACGCGCTTTGACGTGCTATGTGCCAAGATACGCTACATCCACAAGCGACAGAAAGAGTGACATTTTTTTGGCCAATTCATACGAATTGCCTAACTTTGCAACGGATTATGGACAAGTTTGAACTGACAAACGCCCAATTTGAACAGGCAGTGGCAGAATGCCGCGAGCTGTTCGGGAAGAAGCTTCACGACTACAAAGCCTCGTGGCGCATCCTGCGCCCATCGGCACTCACCGACCAACTTTTCATCAAAGCCAAACGCATACGCTCCCTGGAAATCAAGAAGGAATCCATGGTGGGCGAAGGCATCAGGCCCGAGTTCATCGCACTCATCAACTACGGTATCGTAGGACTGATACAGCTGAACGAGGGCTTTGCCGACACCGTCGACATCGACAATGACGAGGCCATGCGGCTGTACGACCGCTACGCCCACGAGGCTCTGGAACTGATGAAAAAGAAGAACCACGACTACGACGAGGCGTGGCGCGGCATGAGAGTCAGTTCCTACACCGACTTCATCCTGACCAAGATTGAGCGCATCAAGGAAATAGAGAACCTGCAGGGAGAGACCCTTGTCAGCGAGGGCATCGATGCCAACTACATGGACATCATCAACTATGCAGTGTTCGGACTCATTAAACTCAAGAAATGAGGAAGACGATTGTCAACGTCTGCCGACTGCTGCTGGCCGCTACGTTTATCTTCTCCGGATTCGTCAAGGCCGTAGACCCGTTGGGGACCATGTACAAATTGAACGACTACCTCGGAGCCAT
The DNA here is from genome assembly GCA_946185225.1 of uncultured Prevotellaceae bacterium. GTDB lineage: Bacteria > Bacteroidota > Bacteroidia > Bacteroidales > Bacteroidaceae > Prevotella. The sequence goes on along the minus strand of CAMHIM010000108.1, from coordinate 1,133 downwards.
GCATCTGGGACAGATGCTGCCCGACGTGGTTACGCTGGGAGCCTCCGTACTGCTGGCAGCCACCGAGTTCTGTCTCGGGCTGTTCCTGCTGTTCGCTATCCAGCGACGAGTAGTCTCGCGGCTCATCCTGCTCGTCATGCTCGTCATGACGCCGCTGACCCTCTGGCTGGCCCTGGCCAACCCCATCAGCGACTGCGGCTGCTTCGGCGATGCCGTCACGCTGACCAACTGGCAGACCTTCTGGAAGAACGTCGTACTGCTGGCCGCCGCAGTCATTGTGGCAAGAAATCCGCGGGAGATGTTCCGCTTCATCAGTGAGCCAAACCAATGGATTGTCACCAACTACTCTGTGCTTTTCATCCTCGGTGTATCGCTATGGAGCCTGTACTACCTGCCACAGATAGATTTCCGGCCTTACCGGATAGGCACCAACCTGCAGCAGCAGTGGCTGCGCACCATGGACGGCGAAGACCTTCCGTACGCTGATTTCTTCATCGATAGCGAAGAGGGCGACATCACGGAGGAGGTGCTTGGCCACAAGGGCTACTCCTTCCTGCTCGTCTCGCCCCATCTGGAACAGGCCGACGACGCCAGGCTGGACCTCATCAACGAGCTCTATGAGTACTCCCAGGAGCAGGGCTACCCGTTCTACTGCCTGACAGCCAGTTCCGCCAACGGCATCACCCACTGGCGTGACATTACAGGAGCCGAGTACCCCATCTGCCTGACGGACGAGACCGTACTCAAGACCGTCATCAGGAGCAATCCGGGACTCATTCTGCTGAAGGACGGGACCGTCATCCGCAAATGGAGCCACAACGACCTGCCCGACATGAAGCCCGACCAGGAGTCTCTGCCGTTGGAAAAGACGCCGTTCGGCAGCACCGACGGGTGCTCCGTATCAGAGACACTCCTGGAGCTGCTCGTCTGGTTTGTGCTCCCCCTCGTGCTTCTTACCATCGCCGACAGGCTGTGGATGTGGACAAGATGGGTACGGCGGAAGAAGAAACGCCGCTCTGCCCAAAGCGGACAAGACAAAGAGAACTCAATTAACCCTTATAACCAACAAGAAAAGAAAATGAGAAAGAAAATTGTAGCAGGAAACTGGAAGATGAACATGAATCTCCAGGATG
>CAMHIM010000107.1 GCA_946185225.1 uncultured Prevotellaceae bacterium | reverse complement strand
TTTTCCCCTCAAAAGTAAGCAATTTTGTGCTGACGGCAAAAAAAAAAAAGATTATTTTACTATCAGAACATATTTTTCCTTATTTGACGGTTTTTTCTTTCGTTTTCCTTTCTCTTCCAGTAAAAAAAACGTACATTTGCAACGTCTTAAGCAAACAGGAATGGAGAAAGACGAGACTGCTGACAGAAGAAAAGTCGCCGAGCAGATAGATGTATTATGGCGACTGCTTACAGAGCTGCAAAAGGAGCGGTTCGTCCACGAGCTATGTGTAGAACATTACGAGAAGGACGAAATCATCTTTCACGAAGGGGAGGCTCCCACCCACCTGTCCTACCTCCTGAGCGGGAAAGTAAAAATCAGTCGGGAAGGCATCGGCGGCAGACAGCAGATTGTCCGTATGATACGCCAGGGAATGATTTTCGGGTTCAGGGCCTACTTCATCCACGAGAACTACATGACGTCGGCCTCGGCTAATGAAACATGTATGGTGGCACGCCTTCCCCTGCCCTACATTCAGGAGCTTGTCACGGAGAACAGCAGCATCGCTCTTGTCATCATCAGGCAGCTGGCTACAGGACTGGGACTGGCCGACCGGACTATCGTGAGTCTGACGCAGAAGCACCTGCGCGGACGTCTGGCAGAGGCGCTACTACGGCTACTGGACAATTATGGCACCATGAGGGACGGACAGACGCTGGACATCTACATGACCAGAGAAGACCTTGCCCAGCTGTCAAACATGACAACAAGCAATGCCATACGCACACTGTCCGACTTTGCCAAAGAAGGGCTCATCGCCATTAAAGGAAAGAATTTGTGCATTCTGGACGTCCAGAAGCTGCAAAGGGTGTCTGACATCGGCTAAGGAGATTACACCGGAATCAAGAAGTTGATGACTTCTTTCTCCACATTGATGCGATAGGCTCCCACTGGGGTTTTCATCAGGCGTCCGTCAATGCCCACCAGGGCCTTCCTCGCCTCGTCGACAAAAATTTCCTGAGTACGATAAGGATGTACCGAGCGATGGTTCAGGAACCGTCCTGTCACCAGAAGCCACAATCCCTCTATCAGCTGTACGACCTCCGGGTGATAGACCACAGAGACGTCGAGCATGCCGTTATAAGGAACGGCATTGGGAGTCTGTCCGTAGCCTGGTCCAGAGCCTATACAGACCGTCATCACCCTGCGGTTGATGGTGTCGCTGTTGATGCGCAGTTTCATCTTGTACTCCATGCGGTGGAACAGCATGACGAAGAGCGACGTCAGGAAGGACAGCGTTCTTGAGCCAAACAACCGACGCGTCTGCCGGCGCAGGTTCATGATGTCTGCGGTCATGCCGATATTGATGCAGTTCAGGAAGTAACGATGACAGCGTTCCTGATTCTTGTTGAGGTAACGGATGCAGCCCAGGTCTATCTTACGCACCCGTCGCTGCCGGAGCCAGTCGACAGTCTGCTCCAGGTTGTTCTCCTTGAAATCCCAGAAACGCGCGAAGTCGTTCATCACGCCATTGGGGATAACTCCCAGTGCTATGCCGTCGCGGACCTGTTTCTCCTCCTTCATCAGGCAGTTTACGGCATCGTTCAGCGCCGAGTCTCCTCCGACAACAACAATGGTCTTGTAACCGTTGTTGACGAACATCGTTATCAGGCGCTCTACGCTTTCGGCGGTTTCACTCTGCACCATGTCATACACTATGCCGCGTTCCTTCAGCACAGTTTCTATTTTCTCCCAACGCTTACGGGTATTGGACAAGCCAGTCTTGGGGCAGTACAGGATGCCCCATCGTGTTATTTCTACTGCCATAATTTTATGATAGTTTTTATTTTTTCGTCCATAGGTAATGTAGCGTCAATCCAGTGGATATGGAAGCCGCGACGCTCCATTCCGCGGAACCAAGTCATCTGTCGCTTGGCAAACTGGTGGATGGCTATCTCAAGCTGGCGAAACATCTCGTCGTAGGTGAGGTGGTCCAGGACATACTCGGTGAGATATTTGTATTCCAGTCCGTAGTAGATGAGGTTCTCGGAGGGGATGCCGCTATCCAGCAGCCCACGTATTTCGTCGACCATTCCCTCGTCGAGACGGGCCTTGAGGCGGCGGGTTATTTTCTCACGGCGCAGTTCACGGTCAATGTTGACACCGATGACGAGCGACTCCACGGGCGGCAGTTCACGGCTGGGCGTGGGGTGCTCCAGGTTGTAGGTCTCAATCTCTATGGCGCGGATAGCGCGCTGACAGGAGTCCACGTCAGTCTTGTTATGCATCACAGAGCCGTTCTGCTCTTTCAGCGTGCGCAACATTTGCGTCAGTTCGTCCAGTGACTTGCCCTCAAGCCGCTGACGCAGCTTCGGGTTCTGGGGCACTGGTGAGAGGTGATAGCCCTTGAGCACGGCTTCGATATACAGTCCTGTGCCACCGCAGAGGATGGGCTGCCGCCCACGTTGCACGATGTCCTGATAGGCGTCGAAGAAGTCCTGCTGGTACTGGAAGAGGTTGTACTTGGTGCCGGGCTCACAGATGTCAATAAGATGATAGGGCACGTTGCCGTAGTCAGCCAGGTCCTTGCCTGTTCCGATGTCCATACGGCGATATACCTGGCGGGAGTCGGCGGAGATGATCTCTCCGTCTATCTGCCGGGCGAGGACTGCCGCCAGCGGTGTCTTGCCGCTGGCGGTCGGTCCGAGTATCGTTATCATCCGTTGCGAGCTCAAAATTCGCGGTTCATTAGTCTGTTGAAAGCTTCCATCAAATCATTAGCCAGACGAACAGCAAAGACCTCATCCATCATTTTCTGGCCTCTCACCACCTGATGGAAGAAGCTGTCAGGCCCCCAGTAGTAGCGGGTCTCGTCGTTCTGGCTCTTGTTGAAATAGAACACAAGACTTCCCTTGTCGAAAAGGAATTCCTCGTAATACTCCCTTGCACCGACATTATACTTACGCGTAATGAAATAAGGAGTATAGTACTGGTTTCCAAGGTTCTCATCAAAGTCACCAGTATAAAAATAGTGTGTCACATCTTTGACAGGTCCGGCACCAGCAGCCATATAGTTGCTTGTTACGACGGTTTCGTCGGGTGGCAGTTCTGCCGTCTTCTTCTGGGCCATCGTCTCTTTTGCCTGGGCATACATCTTACGAATCTTTGCCACTTGGGCATTCTGTGCCTGCATCGTCCCCGCAATAAGGAGCATCAGCATGACTATGATGTTCTTCTTCATACTCGTCGTTTTTTATTGTCCCACATTCGTTTTGGAGTCAAAGCCGGTCTTCAGGTCTTCCACCGTCAGTTCCGTTAGTTGCTTCCTGCTGAGCTTTGTCTGGCCAGCCAGCCGGTTGGCCTGCTGTTGAATGGTTTTCTCGAACACATTCCTCGCATAGCGGGCGTTGCCGAAGTTGCGGTCTGTCCCACGTAGTTGGCCACCAAGCCTGAGCGGTCGGTCTCTACGGTGTGTCCCCTCTTCAATACACCCAGGTCCTTGTAGATGCGGGCCACGATGCCGATAGACATGCAGCCGCATCCCTTGTACACCTTCTGTCCGATGTTCTTGATGTCTTCCTTGTCCATTGCGTCACGATTTTTATACTGTGGCGGCAGCCTCGGGCTGCTTTCTGCTCTTGGCAGCCAAATCCTTCAGTTTGTCCTTCCCCTTGAAGGCGAATACCCAGATGAGGAAACCAGCCAGTGCCAGCAAGGCAATGCCCAGCAGCGGGCGGTAGAACAGCCACGCCAGCGCAATGACAATCAGCGACCATACCACGCCGACGACGGTGCACACCAGACCGATGCCCCACCCGAAGATGCCTGCCACGAAGGGAACGACCTTCAGGATGGTCTCGATGATTCCGAAAATGCCCTTCAGACCTACAATCACCAGTATGACACCAATAAAGCGGAGAATCCATGTCCATACATTATTGGTGGTCTTGGCGTCTTCTATAATCTCGTCGCCGGTCTTCTTTCCCATGACAAGCCGCTCAAAGCGCTTGCCGTTCTTGGCCTTGAAGGGCTTGAAGGAGTCGCCGTCGACAACAGCCATTACGGTAACCTTAGCAGGAACTATCTTCTCGAACGTCACACGAACGTCGCCCACCTCCGGAGAACCAGGGACACGGCCATAGTAGAGCACATTGCCCGCCTGATGGACATACTCCAGGTCGCGCTTGTTCTCGGCAGCAGTCATTGTCTGACTGACGGAGTCATTGGCGGCCTTGGCAGAGTCAGAGACCTCAGCGGTAGCAGTGGGCTGAACGACCGGCTGCGACTGCTTGCCGTAGAAGCGCTCATAGGCCGTCTGCGTATTCTTGTCAAGCTGTGCAAGAAGATCCTCTGGGATTGACAACTCCATGTCCTCACGCGAGGAGATGCTTTGGACAAGGCTCTCACTCAACTTGTAGGCACCCCACGACACGTTCTCGGCATACTGTTCTGCCTCCTCGACAGTAGTGAGCACCATGTTCTTCTTCTGATAGGCGCGATCCTTGAAGTCGGCCGACTCTATGGGACGACTCACCCACCCCTTCGTGTAGGTATATTCCTTCGTGACCTCTTCTGAACCGCCCAGCTTGTCCTTTCTGGTCTCCTTGACATGCTCCTCCCACTGGTAATACTCAACGGTGCGGCGGATGGAAATGGCCTTGGCCCCGATGCCAAAGTCAGTGTCGCAGAGCGAATCTTCGGTAGTGGCCATAGCGGTGCCGCAGATCAGTTCACCTTCCAGCGAGGCGTCCTTCTTGCCTGGGTTCGGCATTTCAACATAAGCACCGCCGGCCTCATCAAGCATCTTCTCTGTTTTCACCGCACGTCCCTCATTCCACCATAGCAATGCTGTTGCAAGGCAGAACAGGACGAAGCCTGACCCGATACTTTTGAACGAGCGCCCTACCCGCGTTCCATAGCCTATTGTTGTTACTTCTTGATAAGCCATAATAAAATTCCAATGTGTTTGTTTATAATGTTCGGTTAATGGTGATATCGTCTTAAGATACTATTTCTGGGGACAAAGTTACGAAAAAATTACAACGAAACACACTTTTCCTGCCTTTTTATGTTCACGCCTTCTTAATTACGACGAAAAAGGGCATCCTATATTTGCTAGGTAGGTATATGTATAAAAAGAAGTTAGAAGGAACTTCTTAGACAATACGCCTAATCTTTGCAGCAAAGTGGCTGCAAGTGAACACAAAGAAGACCGCCCGACAAAATATCGGACGGTCTTTCTTTATTATTGCTTTCGTTGCTTATTTCAGTTGACTTCGTCGACTAAAAACGCGACTCGGCCAATGAAGCAAGCTTATTGGCTTTCACTGCTTATTTCAGCTCAGCGAGGTACTTGATGGTGCGAACCATCTGAGAAGTGTAAGAGTTCTCGTTGTCGTACCAAGCAACAACCTGTACGAGAGAGTTGCCGTCACCAATCTTGCTGACCATGGTCTGGTTAGCGTCGAACAGCGAACCGAACTTCATGCCGATGATGTCGCTGGAAACGAGCTTCTCCTCGGTGTAGCCGAACGACTCGTTGGTAGCAGCCTTCATGGCAGCGTTGATGCCCTCAACAGTCACCTCACCCTTCACAACAGCGTGCAGGATAGTGGTAGAACCTGTAGGAGTCGGAACGCGCTGAGCAGCACCGATCAGCTTACCGTTCAGCTCGGGGATAACGAGACCGATAGCCTTGGCAGCACCAGTTGAGTTAGGAACGATGTTCTGAGCACCGGCACGAGCGCGCTGAACATCACCCTTGC
>CAMHIM010000106.1 GCA_946185225.1 uncultured Prevotellaceae bacterium | reverse complement strand
GCAGTGTGTAGCACCTCTGGTGTCCACTGGTCGGGTGGGATGCTCATCAGTCGGTTGTTGATGTTCGTCTTCGTTTCAGCAACCTTCTTCATGGCCTCACCGGCATTACCGAACTTATCGTCCTTCATGGCTATCATGTTGCGGAACATGTTCAGCGCCTTCATGCGTACCGCGTCGTCAGCCAGCGAGAAGTTGTACTTCTTGGCCTTGGCGGCACGCTCATAGATTTCCAGCAGCTCGTCAGCCGTATAGTCCTCGATATGAATGGTATGCGAGAAGCGACGCTTCAGTCCAGGGTTGGAGTTCATGAAGGTAGCCATCTCCTTGGGATAGCCGGCACAGATGACCACAAACTTACCAGCCTCGTTCTCCATACGAGTCATCAGCAACTGCACTGCCTTCTTACCTTCCGACGATGTGCTCTGGCCTGCAGCATCCATCGGCTCCAGGTCGTACGCCTCGTCAAGGAACAGTACACCACCCATGGCCTCGTTGATGGCAGCATCCATATTCTTGTCGGACTCGTTGACATACTGTCCGATGATGTCCTTGGGCACCTTCTCCGTCACGCGATCGGTAGCTGTCACACCCAGTGCTTTGAACACCTTACCGAAGATGCGTGCCACGGTACTCTTACCTGTTCCGGGATTACCAGTCAGGATGAAGTTGTACTTGGTGAGACCCTCGGCAGCCTCGCCCATCTCAATGAGCTGTTTCTGTACGGCAATCTCCTTGGCAATGCGACGGATGGCATCCTTCACGCTCTGCATGCCTACGAAGCCGTCGAACTCCTTCATGATGTCATCGACAGAAATCTCCTCAGTAGCATCCTCGCCAACAATGTCAGCGTAGGTCAACACGTCGTCTGTGGCATTGCGCAGACGGTGACGTTTCACTGCTAAGTCGAAGAGGTTACGCACCTCACGGGCATTGCCGAAGGTATCGCTACGCTTGAGGTACATCTTGTCGAAGACCTTGGGCAGCATTTCTTCTGCCTTGGCATCGAGGGTAAACTCCGTGTTCTCATTGTTGCGCACCATCATGTTCCTGAACAGCGTCTCCAACTCGCGGGCTGTGTAGTCTGGGAATTCTATGGTAACGTTGCAGCGCGACGGAATACCGGGGTTCATGCGGACGAATTCGCCCATCTCCTTGGTATAGCCTGCCATGACGCAGACAAAGTCTCCCTTACGGTTCTCTAAAAGCGTCAGCAGCGTGTTGACGGCATCCATGCCATAGCCACCAGTCGACTGGTTCAATGCGTAGGCCTCGTCGATAAACAGCACGCCACCCATGGCTTTGTCGACGTATTTCTTCACATTTGCCTCGCTGTCACCGATGAACTGGCCGATGAAATCTTTTGCAGACACCTCGACGAACTGTCCAGTAGGCAGGGCACCGATAGCATTAAGCACTTCGCCGAACTTGCGGGCGAAGGTGGTCTTACCCGTGCCAGGGTTACCTGTGAAGAGGTAGTGGTCTTTCAAGAGCTTGTCCTTCACGCCGTTTTCCTTCTTAACCTTGACGTTGCGGATGATGGCACGAATCTCGTCCTTCACACTCTGCAGACCCACATAGTTGTCGAGCTCTGCAAGTATTTGGTCCTCGTTCTTGGGAATAAAGCATTCTGACGTATCTACATCCTGAGCCTCGACAGTCTTGCTACCGCGGAGGGTGGCCTTCACGTAAAGACTCTCTGCCACCTTCTCCGACAGGTGACCATTGGTGTGGCCGATGTCCGTTTGGCGCATATACCAGCCAAAGTGGGCCTTGAGTTTGGCAGACAGGTCGTCAGCTATCTCTGCCTTATACTTATCCTTCAGCAGCTGTAGCGTTAGCTCCGTCAGGTCGTTAAGTCCGAAAGCGGGCAGTATGAAGTCGAACTCAAAGAGGCGGTGTACGTCCTTGTTGTTCTCTAGGAATTCTGCCAGGTCGTTGTGCAGACCACACATGATGACGATAGGTGCTCCCTCGGTGTTGCGCATACGTGTAAACAGCTTATCAAGCTGGTTCACGTCAGAGGCTTTTGAGGTGGGCAACAGTTTCTGTGCATTGGTGATAAGCAGGATGCCGTCCTTCAGTCCGGCAATCTTCTTGTCGAAGTCATTGGCAAACTCGTCCCAGTCGGCAGCGTCGACCTTGGTAGCAGGCTTTTTCACTACGCCGCTGGCCAGCATCTTCGATGCGATGAGGTTGGCGATAAAGTTCTTTCCCGTGCCTGAGTCGCCAAGAATCAGACAGTCCAGACCGATGCGTGTGCCACCTTGGGCAACTATCTTGGCCACCTGAAGTTTGTTGTCGAGGTCGTCAAGAAGGCTTGTGATAGAGGCTTTGCCTATCAGTCCCTTCTGGGTAGACTCCTGTACCAGCGGTTCTCCGCAAAAGCGGCAGAAGCTGGCCTCAGGTCTGTTTTCTCTTCCACAGTTATTACAATTCATGGTGTTGTATTATTGTTCTGAGTTATTTTTGTTCTTTGACATCTTCATGAGCTGATCCAAGGAGACGGAGTTGCCGTTGGATGCAGGAGCAGTAGTAGTCTCTGAGCCCTTAGGCTGTGTAGAGGTATACGCAGGTCTTACCTTGGGCTTTGTGGTCTCTGCAGGCTTTTCTTCCGTCTTGGTAGTGCTCTCCGCTTTGGGTTTAGCCACCGTTTGGGGCTTGGCTTCCTCCTTAGGCTGCACCGTCTGCTGAGGCTTCGTGGTAGTGACAGGCTTTTCATTGGCTTGCTCTACTGCGACAGGCTCTTCCTTGGGCATCTCTGTCACCATCTTGTTGATGACCTCGATGGTCTTGGCATCAACGACACCTGTAGCCTCCAGACCGACGGCTTTCTGGAAGGCTTTTACCACCTTCTCCGTGCCACGGCCGTAGTCACCGTCAGGACGGTTCTTGGTGTAGCCCTGCTGGAGCAGGAACTCCTGCAGCTTCCTGACTTGTTCGCCCTGGTCGCCTCTCTGCATAGGTATCTCCAGATAGGCTGGTGCTGCCTGTTCTGGCGCTGCCGTTTTTCCGAAAATCTTCTCTACAAAGGGTGCTGAGTATTTGTTGAAGCGCTCGCTCTTTGGAATAAGCATACTGAACAGCAACAAGAACCATACCGCACCGATGAACATGAACATGAACCAGCGGCGAACTTTCAGGTCGGCCTTCCATTTTAGTATCTCATCATCGTTAAAGGCAGCGTTCAGTGAAGAGTCGAACGTATCTTCGTCACTGAAGGCAAAGTAGAGGGGCTCCAATACCTTCTCTTCGAAGCCGGGCTTGCTGAACTTACGGGCTCTTTCTGCGTACTTGCTGGGCGAGAAGAGCGTCTTCCAGCCGAAGAACAGCAGCGTTGCCAACGTGATGAGGGCATAGAAATACAGGATATACTGTCCGAGGAATTTCACCGCTATGACGAGTAGTACTGTCAGTATGCCGCCTCCGATAATGGCAGGCAGGCAGCCTGCATCTTCTGTCTTGGAATAGATGACGGCAGCCATGACAAGACCAATGACCCAGATATATTTCCAGATGTCGAGGGTATCGGTATTGATGACAGGATTCTCAATGATGGAGAACAGCAGCATGGCGAGCAGCAATACGGCAGGAATCACGGCAAAGACGATGGAGAGTACATACTGTGCAATGTTGCGTGCCATCAGACTGTGTATCTTTGACTTACCCTCGCTCAGCAGTTTCTCTGCCTCCTTGACAGCCTGACGGAAGCGCACTACGGGTTCCATCTTGTCGTCAATCTTCTCTAGGTCTTCTACATAGTCACGTAGCAGTTCCTCATAGGCGTACTGTGGCTTCAGGTTAGCCGTGGGGTCTTCCATGCGGTTGACGGCCAGGAAGCCCATCAATCCGCGCTCCTCATACTCTGTCTTCAGAGTTTTCTTGTTCTCACGGAACAGCTCCTCGAGGGTCGTGACGGTCTTGCCAGATTCTACCAGCTCATATTCGGGTGTGGCACCAAACCCCTTGATGACCTTCATCCACGACTGTTGGGCAAAGAACGTGCTGTCGCCAGGACCCGCCTTCTGCTGATAGTCGTCCGACTGGTCGTCGGTAGCTGATAGGAAGAAGCGCATCTGATCCTTGAAGCGGTTTCCCTTGGTATTGAAGAAGTTGGTGACATAGTGACTGTCGTTGCTGATGAAGCAGGAGGCTACGGCAACGACTGTCGCTGCCGATATCTGACGATTCATCGGCGCATAGTCCTCTCTGTTCCAGATGCGTTCTACAGAGTCGATATCACCTTCGCAGACGTTCCAGAAGATGTTGTACACCTTATTCAGGAAACGACCTATCGTCTCTCCCGTCATGGCATAGTCTGGGTGTGACGTGTCATTGCGCAGGTTGATGTCCGATAGCGGGTCTATCATCTGTACACGGAGCATGTGGACATCTGCAGCCTCGTGGGTGTCGTCGAGATTGGGGAAGTCTTTGACAACAGATGCATTACGTACGCGCACCCACTCCTTGAACATGTCTACCGAGACATCGTCCATGGAGTTACCACTGAGGATGGCCTCGTTACAGAAGTTGCTTACGTCTTTCAGCGTGACAGCATCTATCGACATCTCTTCACCGGTCTCACGATTGGTACCCGTCAGACTGAAGGGCTTGGCAGGGTTCAGCATACAGAGGGCAGTATAATAACCCATCTGCTGGTTCTTGGGATAGCGCTTCTCTACTATCTCCTGCATCTCGATGGCCAGCTCAGGATAGGGCTTCAGCCACTTCTCTATCTGACCACGATAGAGGTATTTCGTGCCGAGCTCGGGGTCTTCCTCCATGCAGGCGGCCAACTCTTCGGGTGTGTTGGCAGTCAGGTGCTTGGCGGCGTTGAAGGTGATGTTCAGGTCTTCCACGATGATGGCTTCATCAACAGGAATGTCCTCGCCCTTCAGCGTGCGTTCTATCTTGTCAAAGTCCCAGCGCTTCTCTACACTCTTGATGAGCAGTCCGCGACAGATCTTGGCCAGCGGGTCGGGCATGTCTTCGGGCACCGTGATGCGTCCTTTGTTCTTGTCCATAGCCAACTCGTGTTCCTTGGCCAGGAAGGCTCCTTCGCCCATCCATAGCGACAGGATGGACATGCCGAGTGAGTAGAAGTCGGCCTTTGGTGTCAGCTCGCAGTAGGTGTTGCCTTCGTTGAAAATGATATTGTCCTTGGCATACATCTCAGGAGCCGCATAGATGATGGTACGGTTCTGTGGGGTGCTGACGCTGCCGTTGGGCTTGAGTACGTCCGCAATGCCAAAGTCACACAGCACGCTGTCCCAGCTGTTGGCGTCTTTGATAAGGATGTTGGCGGGCTTGATGTCTTTGTGGATGATGCCTGCTTTATGCATCTCGCTGAGTGCCATAGCGGTCTTGACGGTAATGGCCAGAATGGCCTGGGCATTGCCCCTGATGTTGGCAGAGGCTGCACTGCCCTCTGGTACAAACTCCAACAACTCAAAGTTTGCGGCATAGTCGAAGATGTCGGCGATGTAGCCTTTACCGTTCAGCTTCTGTAGGGCAGGCATCACGGGCATATTGGTCTGGAAACCAGGATGGCAGCGCTTGAGGGCATAGCGTCGCTGACCGTCGGTAACGATGAAGACGTCACCCTCCGTGCCGCTGCTGATGAGCTTCTCTATTTGGTAGGTCTTGCCACCTACCGTAATTTCTTTCTCGTCAGCAGGCTGGGGGGTAGCAGTTGGTTGGGGAGCTCCCATGCCAGGAGCCACTGCTGTCTTTTGTGGAGCAACCGCTGTCTTCTG
>CAMHIM010000105.1 GCA_946185225.1 uncultured Prevotellaceae bacterium | reverse complement strand
AGAAGTTCCTCAACGAGCAGGGTAAGATTCTTCCCCGCCGCATCACAGGCACTTCTCTGAAGTATCAGCGTCGCGTGGCTCAGGCCGTGAAGCGTGCCCGCCAGATTGCGCTGCTGCCTTACGTAACCGATTTGATGAAGTAAAAACAAGGAGGACGCAAGCATGGAAATTATACTGAAAGAAGATATTATCGGTCTCGGATACAAGAACGATATTGTAAATGTAAAGTCAGGTTACGGCCGTAACTACCTCATTCCTCAGGGAAAGGGAGTTATCGCTTCTCCCTCCGCCAAGAAGGTTCTTGCTGAGAACCTGAAGCAGCAGGCCCACAAGCTCGCTGCCCAGAAGGCAGAGGCCGAGAAGAAGGCTGAAGCCCTCAAGGACGTTGCTCTTACCATCGTTGCCAAGGTAAGCGCTACTGGCCAGCTCTACGGTTCTGTAGGAGCTGCAGCCGTTGCCGAGGAGTTGGCTAAGCTTGGTAAGGAGGTTGACCGCAAGATTATCATCATGAAGGATGCCAAGAAGATTGGCGACTACGTGGCCACCGTACACTTCCACAAGGAAGTTGCTGTTGAGATTCCTGTCAAGGTCGTAGCAGAGAACGCTCCTGTTGAGGAACCGAAAGCAGAAGAAGCCCCTGTTGACGCAGCTCCTGTAGAGGAAGCACCCGTTGAGGAGGCTGTAGAGGCACCCGTTGAAGAGTAACCGCTGTAAAGCACATCATTTGATTATACAACGGAAATCCCGACTGTCATTGGCAGCCGGGATTTTTTCTTCTAGTTTTTCTGGTAGTTCCAGAAAATCTAGAAAAATCAAGATGTTCTAGAGTTACTAGAAAAAAAAACCGCTGGACTCACGTCCAGCGGCATTTCTCTCAATTAGTTTGTCTAAGTAACTCGCTAATTACTCGGCAACGGCAGCGGTATCAACTGCTACGCTGTCAGCAACTGAGTCAGCGACAACGGTGTCAGCAACAGCAACGGTATCCTCGTCAACGGGAGCCTGCTGAGCCTTCTGACCACAAGAAGCGAACGAAACAGCTACGATAGCTGCGAATGCAAATACTAATTTTTTCATTTTTCTAAGCTTTTAAATCTGTAAAACAATCATTTGTTTATTAAAACGCTGCAAAGGTATATATTTTTTCGTTACGCCGTATACATTTTTTGCTTTTTTTTTTGCTTATTTTTGTAACTTTTTCGCAAGGCATTGTAAGTCAGTACTTTATAAAATGTTAAAAAGGTGCAAAAAATACACTTGTGAAAAGAAATATGTGGGGAAGGTGTGGTTTTCTCAAAGAAAAATACTATCTTTGTGGTCGCAAACAAAACCCTTTTTCGTCAATCCGCATGATAGATACTTCGATATTCCAGGGAAAGAAGGCAGTCTATTACACTTTAGGCTGCAAACTGAACTTCTCCGAGACCTCCACGTTCGGGAAAATGCTTCAGGAACTGGGGGTTGTGACGGCCCAAAAAGGGGAACGTGCGGATATCTGCCTGATTAACACATGCTCCGTGACGGAGGTGGCCGACCACAAGTGTCGTCAGGCCATTCACCGTCTGGTGAGGCAGAACCCCGGAGCCTTTGTCGTGGTGACGGGGTGCTATGCGCAGCTGGAGGCTGACGCTGTCAGTAAGATAGACGGGGTGGGGCTGGTGCTCGGCTCTGACGAGAAGGCACGCTTGGTGCAGTATCTCTCAGACTACTGGCTGCAAGACGTTGCTTCGGAGAGGGAGGCTAAGGCTTTTACCCAGAAAACGAAAGATATTAGGAGCTTTGCGCCCAGCTGCTCGCGCGGCAACCGTACACGTTACTTCCTGAAGGTGCAGGATGGCTGCGACTATTTCTGTACTTACTGCACGATACCCTATGCCCGGGGATTCAGCCGCAACCCAACCATCGCGTCGCTGGTGGCTCAAGCCGAGGAGGCTGCCCGTGAAGGTGGTAAGGAGATTGTGCTGACCGGAGTTAATATCGGTGACTTCGGCAAAACCACTGGGGAGAACTTCCTGGACCTGGTGAAGAAGCTGGACGGGGTGCAGGGCGTCTGCCGGTACCGCATCAGCAGTTTGGAACCCGACTTGCTCTCGGACGATCTGATTGCCTACTGTGCGATGAGCCGCGCCTTTATGCCCCATTTCCATATCCCTTTGCAGAGTGGCAGCGATACGGTGCTCAGGCTGATGCACCGACATTACGACCGTCAGCTCTTTGCGGATAAGATACGCAGAATAAAGGAACTGATGCCCGATGCTTTTATCGGTGTCGATGTGATGGTGGGGTGTCGTGGCGAGACTCCGGAGTGCTTTGAGGAGACATTCGGCTTGCTGGAGTCGCTCGATGTCACCCAGCTCCACGTGTTCCCTTATTCTGAGCGTCCTGGAACATCGGCGCTGTCCATTCCCTATGTGGTGAGCGACAGCGATAAGAAGCTGCGTAGCCGGCGTCTGATAACGTTGTCGGACGCCAAGACTCACGACTTCTATGTCCGTTATGCGGGTCAGGAGTCGGAGGTGCTCTTCGAGAAGGCTACGCGAGGAAGGGCCATGCATGGCTTTACGCGGAACTACATCCGGGTGGAGTTGACCCCGCAGCAGTCGAAGCCAGAATATGACAACCAGATTCTCCGCGTACGCCTGGAGGGTTTCAATCGTGACAAGACGGCCCTGATGGCCACTGTTCTATAATATATATAAGGTATGGAAAAACTTGCAATCGTCATACTTAACTGGAATGGGGCCGCGATGCTTCGCCAGTATCTTCCCACCGTGATGAACTATTCTCGCGACGAGGCTGTGGTCTATGTGGCCGACAATGCCTCGACGGACGACTCCCTGGAGCTGCTTCGGAAGGAGTTCCCCCAGTGCCGCTGTCTGCCTTTGGAGAAAAACTGGGGGTTTGCCGAGGGATATAATAGGGCCCTGCGCCAGATAGAGGCGGAGTACTACCTGCTGCTGAATTCCGACATCGAGGTGACCCACCACTGGCTCACACCACTCATAGAGTTCATGGACACCCATGCGGACGTGGCAGCCTGTCATCCGAAACTGCTCTCGGTCTTCGACCGCGACCAGTTTGAGTATTCAGGGGCGAGCGGAGGCTTCCTGGACCACTACGGCTATCCGTTTTGCCGTGGCAGGGTCTTTGACACCGTGGAGCGCGACGACGGACAGTATGACTACGCGACGGATGTGCTATGGGCGGCGGGGGCTGCCCTGATGGTGCGCTCGAAGGACTACTGGTCGGTGGGAGGTCTCGACAGCCGCTTCTTTGCCCACAGCGAGGAGATAGACCTCTGCTGGCGGCTGCGCATCCGGGGCCGTCGCGTGGTGTGTCTGCCGGAGAGCTACGTATATCATGTCGGCGGTGCCACGCTTCCCAAGGGGAACCCGATGAAGACTTTTCTGAACTTCCGCAACAACCTGGCCATGCTCTACAAATGTCTGCCGGAGGAGGAACTGCACCACGTCATGCGTGTGCGTTGGTTGCTGGACTATGTCGCAGCTTGGGAGATGCTTCTGCTGAAGCGTAACGTCGGCGACTTCAAGGCAGTCTTCAAGGCCCGTCGCGCCTTCAGTCGCTGGCGCAAGGAATTGGATGCCGACCGTCAGGAGATACAGCATTCACGCGTGGCAAAAGAAATACCAGAGCAGCGCAGGTTCTCGCTACTCTGGCAGTACTATGTGAAGGGGCGGAAGCGGTTTGCCGACCTCCCCCATTCTTAGTAGTTCTCGGCCTTCACCTGGAAGTAGGCCTGCGGGTGGTTACATACGGGGCACTCCTCAGGTGCCTTCTGCCCGATGACGATATGGCCGCAGTTGGCACATTGCCAGATAACGTCACCGTCCTTGGAGAAGACGCGCTCCTTGCGAATGTTGTCCAGCAGCTTGCGGTAGCGCTCCTCATGCTCCTTCTCAATGGCGGCAACGCCCTCGAACTTCTCGGCAATCTCGTCGAACCCCTCTTCCCGGGCCTCGCGAGCCATGCGGGCATACATGTCAGTCCATTCGAAGTTCTCGCCTCCGGCAGCAGCCTCCAGGTTCTCGGGGGTTGACTTGATGCTTCCGCCTTCCAGCAGTTTGAACCACATCTTGGCGTGCTCCTTCTCGTTGGCGGCTGTCTCCTCGAAGATGGCTGCAATCTGGACGTAGCCGTCCTTCTTAGCTTTCGATGCCCAGTAGGTGTACTTGTTGCGGGCCATTGACTCGCCGGCAAAAGCCTCTTGCAGGTTCTGCTCGGTCTTTGTTCCTTTCAGTTCTTTCATTGTCTTCTATGGATTTAGTGGGTTATTGTGTGATTGTTGATTCGTTGGACGGGAGTGGGGGCGGAGAGTTATAGGGTAATCTCGCCCCGGATGCTCTGCTGCATGTATCGCCGCACCTGCTCTGGGTCATTGTAGTGCGACTGGAGGAACATGAGTTTTGTGACGGCACTCTCGACTGTGGAGTCGTAGCCGCTGATGACGCCAGCCTCCTGAAGATGGAAGCCCGTGTCGTAGCGTCCCATCTCAACACAGCCTTGCATGCATTGGCTGATGTTGATGATGACTTTTCCGTGCTGTGTTCCCTCCTTCAACGCCCGTATGAGCCAGGGCGACTGTGGGGCATTGCCGGAGCCGAAGGTCCTCATGACGATGGACTTTAGGTTCGGAGTAGCGATAATGTGCCGTATGAGGTCTTCACGGACACCGGGGAAGATAGAGAAGATGATGACGTTGTTGTCCAGCCGGAAGTGTGGCTTCATCGGTTTCGTGAAGTCGGGCTTCAGAATGCGTTCCTGGTGATAGGTGATGTTCACGCCGGCATCAACGAGGTGCGGGTAGTTGAACGACTCGAAGGCGTTGAACTCCTCGGCGCTCTGCTTGGTGGTGCGATTGCCCCGCAGGAGATGTCCGTTGAAATAGATGCCCACCTCGGGGACCATAGCATGGCCAGAGGCATCCTTCGTGGCGGCAATCTCGATGGAGGTGATGAGGTTCTCTTTACCGTCCGTTCGCAGCTGTCCGATGGGGAGCTGCGAACCGGTGAAGATGACGGGTTTCGTCAGGTTCTCCAGCATGTAGGAGAGGGCAGAGGCGGTATAGGCCATGGTGTCCGTGCCGTGAAGCACCACAAACCCGTCGTACTCCTGGTAGTGGTTGGCAATGACGTGGCTCAACTCCGTCCACAGACGCGGTGACATGTCGCTGGAGTCGATGGGCGGTGAGAACTGGAAGGTCTCTATCAGCGTACCAAACTGCTTTAGTTCGGGGACGTTTTGCAGCAGGTGCTCGAAGTCGAACGGTTCAAGGGCCCCCGTCCTCGGATTGCGGTTCATGCCGATGGTCCCGCCGGTGTAGATTAGCAGTACTTTGGAGTCGTACGTCATCGTTTGCGTTATTTTTTGCAAAGATAGTATTTATTTTTCGAAAACTTTCCGTATCTTTGCAAAAAATATTACTTAATCACTAAAAACACAATCCTAATGAAACAATTCAACGACAAGAATTTTGTGCTGGAAACGGAGGTTGCCCAGGACCTGTATCACAATCATGCGGCAAAGATGCCTATCATTGACTATCATTGTCACCTGATTCCGGAAATGGTGGCAAAGGACCACAAGTTCAAGAGCATCACCGAGTTGTGGCTGGGCGGTGACCATTACAAGTGGCGTGCCATGCGTACCAACGGTGTTGACGAGAAGTACTGTACGGGCAAGGATACCAGCGATTGGGAGAAGTTTGAGAAGTGGGCCGAGACGGTGCCTTACACCTTCCGCAACCCCCTGTACCACTGGA
>CAMHIM010000104.1 GCA_946185225.1 uncultured Prevotellaceae bacterium | reverse complement strand
CCCTCAAAAGCCGACTTTCATGCCCTCAAAAGCCGACTTTGAGGCATGCAAAAGCCGACTTTGCTACGGACAAGGTCGGCTTTCTATTCCTGACAAGCGGGAAGACGCTGCTAAAGGGAACGCTGGCGCACGGCTTCGTACATCAGCACGGCGGCCGAGACGGAGACGTTGAGCGAGTCGACACGCCCCAGCATGGGGATGCGGATATGGGCGTCGGCCGCCTCGCGCCAACGGCCGGTAAGCCCCGTGGCCTCCGTACCCATGACAATAGCCGTGGGGCGGCGCATGTCGGTGGCGTAATACAAGTGGGAGTCCTGCAGCTGGGCAGTGAGAATCTGGATGCCGCGGGCCTTCAGGAAGTCTATGCACTCCGCCGAGGAACAGGCCACGCAGGGCACGCTGAAGATGCCGCCCACCGAGGACCGGATGAGGTTGGGGTTGTACAGGTCGGTCAGCGGGTCGCAGACGATGACGGCGTCGACGCCAGCAGCATCGGCCGAACGCAGTATGGCACCCAGGTTGCCGGGCTTCTCCACACGCTCCAGCACCACCACAAGGGGCTGCTCGGGAAGCTGCAGGGCGTCGAGCGTCAGCGGGCGGCTCTTCACCTCGGCAACGACACCCTCCGTGCTGCCGCGGTAGGCTATCCTACCGTAGACCTCCCTGGAGACCTGAAACACGCGCACGCCCTCCGGCAACGACGGCATCGGCTCAACACCCGTCTCGACGTCCGGACACCAGAAGACAGTATCAACAACAAAGCCCGCCTCAAGACAGTGCATCAGCTCACGACGGCCCTCGACGACGAAGAGGCCGGCCTTACGACGCTCGGACGACTTCTGCTGGAGCTGCAGCAGGAGTCTCACCTTAGGGTTCTGCGCGCTGGTAATCATTTCTATCATGTTGCAAAAATACAAAGAATTCCGCGAATGCGCACGTAATTACGGAAGTTTTTGTACTTTTGCAAGCAGAAACAAAGAAAGACAGACATGCTTCAACACTACGACGTCATCGTCATCGGAGGCGGACACGCCGGCTGCGAGGCGGCCTGTGCGGCGGCCAACATGGGAGCACGGACCCTGCTCGTCACGATGGACATGAACAAAATCGCGCAGATGTCGTGCAACCCCGCCGTGGGAGGAATCGCCAAAGGACAGATAGTGCGCGAGATTGACGCACTGGGAGGACAGATGGCCAAGGTAACGGATGCCACAACCATACAGTTCCGCATGCTGAACCGCTCGAAAGGACCCGCCGTATGGTCGCCACGGGCACAGTGCGACCGGGGAAAGTTCATCTGGAAGTGGCGAGAGACACTGGACGCTACAGAAAACCTCGACATCTGGCAGGACCAGGCCGACGAACTGCTCGTCGAGAACGGAAAGGCAGTGGGCGTCAAAACCATCTGGGGAGCAGAACTCCGCGCCAAGTGCATCGTCGTAACGGCAGGTACCTTCCTCAACGGACTCATGCACATAGGACGCCGCATGGTCAAGGGGGGACGCATCGCCGAACCTGCCGTAGAACACTTCACGGAAAGCATCACCCGTCACGGCATACGCAGCGGGCGCATGAAGACAGGAACACCCGTACGCATCGACAAACGCAGCGTACACTTCGAGGACATGGACATTCAGCACGGCGAGAACGACTACCACAGATTCTCGTACATGAAGCCGGAAGGCCCGGGAAATCCGCAAGAAACGGACACCGCCCCTGACGTCCGCCCACTGCAGCAACTGCCCTGCTGGGAGTGCTACACCAACCCCGAAGTGCATGCGACACTGCGTTCGGGACTCAACGACTCACCACTCTATAACGGACAGATACAGTCGATAGGGCCACGCTACTGCCCCTCGATAGAAACGAAACTCGTCACCTTCCCGGAACGCGAACAGCACCTCCTGTTCCTCGAACCGGAAGGCGTTGAAACCAACGAATTATACCTCAACGGCTTTTCCTCCAGCCTGCCGATGGACGTCCAGATTGCTGCCCTCAGGAAGATTCCCGCACTGCGCGACCTGAAAGTCTACCGACCCGGCTATGCCATAGAATACGACTTCTTCGACCCCACACAACTCACACACTCCCTGGAGTCAAAAGTCATCCGGGGACTCTTCCTGGCGGGGCAGGTCAACGGCACCACCGGCTACGAGGAGGCTGCCGGACAGGGACTCGTGGCAGGCGTCAACGCTGCACTCCGCGCCGGAAGCATGCAGCAGGAGGCACCCGTCTTCACGCTGTCCAGGGACGAAGCATACATCGGGGTACTCATAGACGACCTCGTCACAAAAGGCGTCGACGAACCGTACCGCATGTTCACCTCCAGAGCCGAATACCGCATCCTGCTGAGACAGGACGATGCCGACGCAAGGCTTACCGAAAGAAGCTACCAGCTGGGACTCGCCAAGAAAGAACGTTACGACTGGTGGATGGAGAAAAAGCAAAACATCGAAGGAATCGTTGCTTTTTGCGAGAATTTCCCCATCAAAGCAAAAGACATTAACGGAAAACTTGAAGCACTGGGAACCACCCCACTCCAATTCGGAGTCAAACTGGTAGACCTCGTCGCACGACCACAACTGGACTTCAATAACCTCTCCACCATCATCCCGGAACTGAAAGAAGTGCTAAACCGCCCAATTCAACGGAAAGAGGAAATAGCAGAGGCTGCCGAGATAAAGATAAAATACAAAGGATATATCGAGCGCGAACGCATGGTTGCGGAAAAGATGCACCGGTTGGAAAACATCAAAATCAAAGGACACTTTGACTACCCCAACCTTTCTGCCATCTCCACAGAAGCGCGACAGAAACTCGAAAGAATACAACCCGAAACACTTGCCCAGGCCAGCCGAATCCCTGGCGTCTCGCCCAGCGACATCAATGCCATGCTGGTGCTCATGGGAAGATAGTTCCACGTGAAACATACAACCTATACAACAATCCATAACTTATTAGAAATGAACAACAAAGTACTGATTGACAACCTGCGTTGCATCCCCGACTTCCCAAAGAAAGGCATCAACTTCAGAGACGTAACAACACTCTACAAGAATGCCGAGTGCATGAAGATTATGACCGACGAGCTGTATGAGCTCTACAAGGACAAAGGCATCACCAAGATTGTCGGCATCGAGAGCCGCGGTTTTGTCATGGCTGCCGCACTGGCCGTCAGGCTGGGCGCTGGCGTCGTCCTGGCACGAAAGCCGGGCAAGCTGCCCTCTACCGTCATCAAGGAGTCGTTCTCGAAGGAATACGGCGTTGACACCATCGAGATGCACATCGACTCCATCAACGAGAACGACGTCGTGCTCATCCACGACGACCTGCTGGCTACCGGAGGAACCGCCAAGGCGGCCTACAAACTCGTGCAGCACTTCAACCCCAAGAAGGTGTACATAAACTTCATCATCGAGATTACTGACGAGGGGCTTCACGGCAGAGACGAGTTCAAAGGCATTGACCTGACAACACTCCTGACCATCTGATGTTCCACGTGAAACACGAAGCATGACAAAGGAAGAGAACGAGAAAAGACTGGCCTACCTCAAGAGTATTGTGGCAAGGCTCCCGGAGAAGCCCGGAAGCTATCAATACTACGACAAGGACCACACCATCATTTATGTAGGTAAGGCGAAGAACCTCAAGTCGAGGGTCTCGTCTTACTTTCATGCTGAGGTAGACCGCCTTAAGACGAAGGTACTGGTGTCCAAGATATGGGATATCAGTTACACCGTCGTCAATACAGAGGAAGACGCGCTCCTGCTGGAGAACTCGCTCATCAAGAAGTACAACCCTCGATACAACGTACTACTGAAGGACGGGAAGACCTACCCCAGCATCTGCGTCACCAACGAATACCTCCCGCGCATCTTCAACACACGAACCATCAACAAGAAATGGGGTACCTACTACGGGCCATACTCCCATGTGGGTACCATGTATGCAGTATTAGGGCTCATCAAGGAACTCTACCGTCCGCGTACCTGCAGACAACCCATCACAAAGGAAGGCGTTGAGACAGGAAAGTACAAAGTGTGCCTCGACTATCACATTAAGCGCTGCGGAGGACCCTGCATAGGAAAACAGACCTACGACGACTATCAGAGAAACATTGCCCAGGCCCGTGAAATCCTGAAAGGAAACACCCGCAAGGTGCTGCGTGAACTGAAAGAGGAAATGCAGCAACTGGCCGAGGAACTGCGCTTCGAGGAAGCCGAGGAGATAAAACGGAAATACATCGCCCTGGACACGTTTGTCAGCAAAAGCGAAGTGGTGAGCCACACCATCAACAACGTGGACGTATTCTCCATCACCAGCGATGAAAAAATTGCCTACATCAACTACATCCACGTATCGAACGGCAGCATCAACCAGTCCTTCACCATTGAGTACAAAAAGAAGCTCAACGAGTCTGATGAAGAGCTTCTGCAACTGGGCATCGTAGAGCTTCGCGCACGCCTTGGAAGCACCTCCAAGGAGGTCGTCGTACCCTTCGACATAAACGTGGAAATGGAGGGAGTCAGGTACACCGTTCCCAAACAGGGCGACAAAAAGACACTACTTGACTTGTCCGTCATGAACGGCAGACAATACAAGTTTGACCGCCTGAAACAGGCCGAGAAACTGAACCCGGAACAGAAGCAGACACGGCTCATGAAGGAACTGCAGGAGAAGCTTCAGCTTCCCAAGCTGCCTTACCAGATAGAATGTTTTGACAACTCCAATATCTCGGGCACCGACGCCGTTGCAGCATGTGTGGTTTTCAAAGCCATGAAGCCTTCCAAGAAAGACTACAAACACTACAACATCAAGACTGTCAGCGGACCTGACGACTATGCCTCCATGAAAGAGGTGGTCAGAAGACGATACAACCGTCTGCTGGAGGAAGGGCAACCCCTACCCGACCTGATTGTTGCCGATGGCGGCAAAGGGCAGATGGAGGTCATCAGGGAAGTCATTCAGGACGAGCTGGGCCTGGACGTTCCCATTGCAGGTTTGGCGAAGGACAGCCGCCACCGGACAAACGAACTGCTCTATGGCTTCCCACCGATAGTCATCGGACTGAAAACAGACTCCGAACTCTTCCACGTACTGACACGCTTACAGGATGAGGTTCATCGCTTCGCCATAACCTTCCACCGCGACAAACGCTCCAAACATGCCCTCCATTCAGAACTGGACGACATCAAAGGGATAGGCCCGAAGACCCGCAACCAACTGATGAAGCAACTGAAGAGCGTCAAACGTATTAAAGCTGCTGATATTGAGACACTTACAAAGATTATTGGCAACAACAAGGCGCACATCGTCTACGATTATTTTAACCCGAAAAGGGAAGAATAGAAAATTAAGTATTATATTTGCATTATGAGAGCAGTCATACAGCGCGTCAGTCACGCCAGCGTACAGATTACAGACGTTGAGGGCATCGATCCCAACGGGAAAAGAAGCATCGGACAAGGGTTTCTCATCCTGCTGGGTGTATGCGACGAAGACGGCATGGAAGATGTCGGCTGGCTGGTGAAAAAGATTGCCAACCTGCGCGTTTTCAACGACGAGAATGGCGTCATGAACCGCTCGGTAGTCGACGTCGGGGGCGAAGCATTGGTGGTAAGCCAGTTCACGCTCTACGCCAGCTACAAGAAGGGCAACCGCCCCAGTTGGTTCCGAGCTGGCAGCCACGAGCACTCCATACCACTCTACAAAGCCTTCTGCGCACAACTGTCAGAGGCCATCGGCAAACCCGTTGAAACCGGTGAATTCGGCGCCGACATGAAGGTGGAGCTGCTGAACGACGGGCCCGTAACCATCTGCATGGACACTAAGAACAAGGAATA
>CAMHIM010000103.1 GCA_946185225.1 uncultured Prevotellaceae bacterium | reverse complement strand
GTCATGGCACTCAGCCGCCGCTCGAACTGTCCGATGATATAGTTGTAGAAGAAAAAAGCGTTGGCATCAAGACCAATGGATAATTGAGAATTGAAAAAAGAGATTTGATAATTGGCGTTCACCTCGATGGCGCTTTCGTTCTTCAGCCGCGGACAGCCGATGTAGTCGTACTGGTCGAACGTGTTGTTCAGGTAGTAGCCGTAGGCCTCCGTCACCGTGGGGGCACGGCTGCCCCAGCCGATACCGGCAGAAAAAAGACTGGCGGCCGACTGCAGTTGGTAGCTGGCGGCTATGCGGCCGGTGGTCTGATGATACTGCTGCTGCATGCCCGGGAAGAAAACGCTCAGCGCCTGATATCCCTCGTCGCTGTTCAGCCGTTGGTGCTGCCACGACAGTTTTCCCGTGAAGTGCAACGTTGAGGAGGCCGTCAGCCGGATGTCGTCGGCCAGCGCGGCGCCCACGTTCAGTGTTCCCACGTCGGGCCAAGTCACCATATACATGGGTGCTGCGCCGCCGGGATACATCGTCATGTCGGCAAACAGCCGGTTGTAGTAGCCGTCGATGTTCAGTCTGGCCGTATGCCTTCCTGCGCTGCCGGTCAGCAGCGAGTAGGCGCCCGCCGTCCAGCTCTTGCCCGGCATGTCCATGTGTATTTCCACGTCGGGGCGCTCGGTGTCGTCCATGATGTGCGTGATGTGGTTATAGTATACCTTTGTCTCCCATGTCTCCAGCTTCGAGTCGTTGAAAAGATGCTTGTAGGCCAGCGACGTGATGATGGCCTCGGCCTTGGCCACGTCCATGTTCAGGGCCGGATAGCCCACGTCGGTGGCGCGGTCGGCAATGAGCGTTGCCTCGGCTATGTCGTTGGCGGTCAGCCGTAAGCCGCCGTTCACAAAGGCATTCACCTTCTGGAACTGCGAGAACTCCACCTCGCGGCTGCCTCCCGCCTTGTAGTTGCCGGCATGGCGATAGAAGGCGCCGCCGTTCACATAGACGCTCTGACCCGAGTAGGCTCCGTCGGCACCGTACACCTGCAAGTGGCCGTTGCCTTCGTAGCCTGCCGTGACAGTGGCCGCACGCGGTGCCGCGCCGAATCCCGCCTTGCGCAGTCGGAGGTCAAGCGCCCCGCCGATGTTTCCCGTTGCCTGCGGGTTGCCGTTGAGTCCGCTGCTGAGGCTGATGCTCTGCAGGTTGCCGCTTTCCACATACGAGGAGACGGGGTCCATCTTATCCGTGCAGGCATAGAATATCTTCATGCCGTCGATGGTGGTCGAGAGGCGCTCAGTCTGCATGTTGTTCACCATCGGTTCCCAGGCATACGATCCGCGGCGTACCAGTTCCACGTGCGACAGCTCCCGCAGGTGCTCGTCGATAGAGGCTACCTGTCCCTTGGCCGACCGTTTGCCGCCCTGTCCGCGTGATACGACCACCACCTCGTCCAGATGTTGCGGCGAGGTGGTGAGGGTGTCATTATGAAGTCCTATTAACGCAAAGAGTAATCCTATCATACAATCCTATAAAACAATCTTGTCTTCTCTCTCATCTTTCATCTATATCGTTACATCCCAGTAGAGCGAGCTTAGCTCTTCGCCGCCAGCCACGATGTTTCCCTGCTGGTCCTTCACCGTCAGGTGAATGCGCCAGAGTCCCGTCATCGTCAGGTTGATGCTGCCTTTGTAGCTGCCGTCGTTCTGCTTCAGCAGTGGCGTGTTATTGGGCGACGTGTGGTTGCCCATGTCGGGCATACGCGGGTCGATGTCGATGGTGAACGTCTCCGAAGCCTGTGCGTAGGGTACAGTAGCGGTTGCTGACTTCTTCGACACATAGGCCCTGATGTCGTTCGTTCCCGTCTGCCATTCATTGGGATTCACCAGCGAGAGGTAGTAGGTGTCGTTGCCCACTTTGAACGACTTCAGCCACGACTGGCCCTCGGGCAGGGCGCTGACGGTGATGTCCTTTTCCACCACGCTTTGCTTGCTGTCCACCACCTGCACATCGTACGACAGTGTCCACGAGCCAGCCTCACTGGTGTTCATGAGGAACGACACCCAGCCACGCTTCACGGCCAGATAACCGTCGTTGAACGATTCCACGCTGTTGCCCACGGGTGTGCTGTGCTTCATGTTCATCTTGGTCATCAGCATCACGGGCGTTAGACCGGTCACGTTGAAGTTCTTGACGTAGTTGCCGTTCTTTTTCTTCGTAGCCACAAAGAAAATCTCGTTGTAGCCCACATGGAACGAGCCGTCCAGCGAGTAGGCAAACACATTATACTGTCCGTCGACCACCGTCGAAAGCTCAGGGATGATCTTCACCGTCTGCAGGAACCGATACACCTGCAGCGCCTCCTCGGCCGAGCAGCAGTCGATGTCACCGTCTATTGTGATACCGGGGATGTCGATAGCCTGACCGCCCCAGTCGTCGTTCGAGTTGCAAGAGGACAGTCCCACCAGAACTATCCCTGCGAGAAACAATCTCATTACCTTTTTCATATCGTTACTATTTTAGAAGTTTATCGAGTGCAAAGGTACGGCGATTTAGTGGATGCCACAATCGCCTTTTCGCGGCATTTCATATACCAAACGTTTGGCATAAGCCCGCAACGCTATTTCTCCCTCATGATGTTCAGGATGACATCCTCGGTTTCCACCATACCGGGAGAGGCTATTCTCCCGATATTCCGCATGGTCTGCTCAGCCGATTGCCCGTTGATGCCATGAGTCTTGCCGATGGCGATTCCGGCTAATGCAAAGTCAACGGCCTGGTAGGCAGCATCTACGGCCACGATGCCCTTCATAGTACACCCATGATTGCCTCCGTCGCAGATCATGCCTGTAATACTTGACGCCATGTTCTGGATAACGGATGCAAGAGTCTTCAGCGTACCCCCCTTCAGGAAAGCCAGTCCACAGGCCATGCCTGTTCCTGCTGCAATGGCGCACCCGCAGAATGCCGAAAGCTTGCCCGAATACTCCTTGATATACATACACACAAGATAACTCAGTGCTGTTGCGCGCAGCAACTGTTCCTCGCTGTAATGGTTTACCCGGGCCGATGCATAGAGCGGCAGGGTTGCAATAATGCCGTGAGCCCCGCTACCCGTGATACTCATGGCTGGACGGGAGAGTCCTAACACACGAGCCTCGATGGCGGCATTGCAGAGCAGAGAGGCCGAGAGTTGTTCGTTGTCTGAGATGATGCGCTGCCCGTTCTTCTTATAAAGATGGTGTGAGAAACTTGTCCTGCGGCTTTCGAGAGCCTGCTCGAAGAGTGCAAGGTTAAGGTCGTAGGCCTTGTTGATGAAGCGGATTTCGTCTACGGGAACTGTCTGAGCATAACGCAGGAGCTGGCGCAAAGTGTAGCGATGAATTGCGGGCTTACGGTCTGCAAAGGTTTTGTCTGACGACTCGTCAGCATAGACAGTCTTGCCGTTTTCCGTTATCTCCGTTATGTGGGTATGGCTGTCGCGGATGGTCACAGTGGCTTGTCCCTCGCTGGTCTTGACTTCAGCCAGGATGTGGATGCGGCTGCTGATGTCGCCTAAGTCAACATTTATTCGTCCGGCTTTGACCAGTTCACGTGCTTTACGGTTGTCGGCTGCCGTCACGCCATCAAGGCACTCAAGTCCTTTCTTCGCATTGGCTGCAACAAAGCCCAAGGCCGCAGCATGTTCGTTGCCAACCTCGTGACTGTTAGGAATGCCACAAGTAAATGCATTCTTATACATGCCACTATTCAGTACCAGACGTACCTCTTCCAGTTCACCACTGACATGCTCCTTAGCCTTGGCAACAGCAAAGGCTATGGCGCCAGGTTCTGTCACTCCCAGCGCAGGACGCATGTCGCTGCATATCAGTTTCGTCAGTTCCTTCATGGTATTGTTCTTTTATATCCTGTTAAGCATGCTATGAGCATCACGACGAACAGGACCCAGGGGTAGAGGGCAGTAAGAAAAACATCGCTGACCTGAATATTCGCCCCGCAGGCTGATGCTTCAACTCCCTTTTGCAACAATAGTACGCAACCACCATAGGGTAGAATAAACGGGAAAGTGCAGATGATGGTTGCCAACAGTGTGGTGCGGCGATAGGGATGCAGTCCGTGCTGCTGGCCGATGCTGTTGACGAAGGGGGCTATGCAGATATTGGCTATGGTGTTGACCGCAGCGATGAGGATGCCTGCCAGCGACACCAGTGAGAAGATGGTCAGCTCGGCACTTCTCTTGGAGTGGATAATCCGGGTGTTCAGCTTCCCGATAATGTTATCCATACACCCGCTACGGATAATGATGCCCGAAAGCGATACCACCACCATCAGCAGGATGCAGATATTGCTCATGCCGGCAATGGCGTCAACAACGGCACCGCTCACCTTGCCTTGTTCAATCTGCAGCAGCAGGCTGATGTCAAACAGATGAAATGCCCATCCGATAAAGGTTGCCGAAAGTATGCCTGCGAAGAGTGAGATGAAAATGTTTATCCTGTGGAATGACAGCAGAACAACCAGAAGAGTAGGAAGCAGCATGGCCAGTCCATGGGGTTGCAAGACATTGTCGTGATGAGTAACGCCCGATGCAGAACCACCTGATTCCAGTATGCCAAGTCCCGTAAACAATATCAAGGTAACCACCATGGCAATGCCGACAAATAACAATCTGTTTCTCACAGTACCGCCAATGTCTGCCACCATTTCTCTGTTTTGGTATGCTTGTGTGCTGGCAGCAATGACAGCGGTGTCGGATATTGGAGCAATACTGTCGCCAAGGGCTGCTCCAGACAAGATGGCACCGCCCAGCAAGGCGGGATTGCCACCTAACAGTATGCCGGCAGGGAACAGCGTGATGCTCATGGCGCTGATGGTTCCAAAGCCTGATCCGGTACTGATAGCAAACAAGCTGGAAAACAAGAACACTACAACAGTAAATGCTGCTGCTCCGATGTTTAACTCGTGAGCTGCCCACACCAGTCCTTCTACGATATGCCCTTCTTTCAATATTGCTCCGTAGATGCCGACTATCAGCCAGAGTAGCGTGGCGTTAACAGCAGTTCTGCTACCAAAGAATTCGAAGATGGTGCTCCAGTATTTTTCAGCATTTTCCGCGAGTAATGCTCCTATTAGTATGGCTACAATACCAATGGCAACCAGCAGGTTCATGTCAACGGCGCCGACAAATGACAATCCGATGGCGCTGGCTACAAAGAGGGTAAACGGGACGAGTGGCCTTAGTGTGTGATTACGCATGCTTATTTCCGCCAAAAAAGATTACACAGACTACACAGAGTTGGACTATGCCAGGCCGTCTGTGTTTTCTGTGTAATCTGTGGTTATTTATAAAGAGTCAATATTTTAATATCCGGGGTTCTGTGCGATGCCCAGATCCTCGCCCGACAGGCCTTTGGGGATGGGCTGGCGGTAATGCTTGCCGCGCACGTTATTGTATTTAGCCACCAAGTGGTTGTGAACTTTCTGGAAATAGGCCTCCTGGTCGGAGGTGTAGGTGCCCAAAGTCTTCCAGTCGTCGCCGAAGTGCTTGTAGTTCTTCACCTGCTGTACCGACGAGATGAGGTCCTTCCAGCGGTAGCTGTTCAGCAGCGAGAACTGCTCGTAGGTGAACTCGTAGTCCCATTCGCGCTTGATCTGGTCGAAGGTGGGAGCGCTGACGGTGGCGATGCCTGCCCGCTTGCGCAGCTGGTTGAAGGGCTCGGCAGCCTCGCTGTTGCGGCCCAGCTGTACCAGAGCCTCGGCCTTGATGAGCAGCACCTCGGCATAGCGAATCTCGATGCGGTCCACAGAATTCTGCTTGATTTCCAGGTTCTCGGCGTCGTCGTAACTCTGGTCTACGCCCTTGCCGTTGATAGGCGTGTAGACGGGAGAGTAGTAGTGGTGGACGAGTCCGGTCTCGGGGTTCTTGATTTCCGTGAAGTAGGTTTCAGCCAGACGCTTGTCGTTGGGCTGCTCGGCCTTCCAGTCGTCGTAGAGGTTATCGTCGGCCACTTCGGTGTGGTTCTGCTTATAGCCGTTTCCGTTCTCGCCGTTCTGGAAGGGGAAGG
>CAMHIM010000102.1 GCA_946185225.1 uncultured Prevotellaceae bacterium | reverse complement strand
CTCTCCGGCCCTATATACGACGGCTGCAGTCCGCCCCAGTCAAGGACGATACGCTGCACCATCTGTCCGGCGTCAAAGGCGTGGAGGACGATGGTGTGGGAGGCCTTCGTCCTGTCGATGGCGAAGCGCAGACGACAGACGGCACCGTTACGCATCACCTGGTCCTTCCACGTGCGGTCGTACTCCTTGAACTTATTCTCAAAGACCTGATGGAGAGCGCCGTCGATGGTGACGCCCACACGGTTCGACTTGCCCGCATAGATGGGCCAGAAGGGGACGGTATAGAGGACGACGTCAACCGTGTCGGACGGTATGGCGGGCAGCGTATAGCTCACCATACCCTCACCGCCCGTCGGGTCGGCCAGCTGGACGACATGTCCGTCGTAGCCCAGTCCCTTCACCAGACGGGTGGCGGGCGACTTGGCTGCCATGCGGGTCAGGTCAACGACGTAGCAGCCCTCGGCAGACGTGCCACGGAGGGGTGTCAGCGCGACGGGCTGCTCACCGGCACCGGGGGTATAGGTGACGGCGGGCTTCTGGTAATACATATTCGTAGGGGTATAGCTGGACGGGACAGCCATCATGCCGCGCCACTTGCCGCCGAGCTGGGTATTGTAGCGGTGCACCAGCGCATTGATGCTGTCGTAGGCCTGCTCCATCTGACGGGCAGCCCAGTTGGCCTGGGCTGTACGGCCCTGTGCCAGCAGCTCGTGGTTGAGCTGTGCCATGAGGAACTTACGGTTCATCTGGCAGGCTCCCTGGACGGGGAACTGCAGCAGCTCGAAGAAGGCGGCGGACGTCTCTGCCGTCATGCCCGTCTTCGCGGCGAGACGCTCCACCTCGTCGCTGATGCGCTGGTAGTCGGCCAGCCGGCGCTGGGCCTCATCGTAGTGGGTGAAGGAGAACTCGGTGTCCTTCATGCCTGTATGGGCCTTGTCGTCCCACTGGTATTCCCACCCCATGAACTCAGGCTTACGGCTCCACGCCAGCCGGTAGTAGTCGTCGAGGATGGCCTGATAGGTGGCGGCAGAGCCACCGAAGGTACGGGCCAGGAAGTCGGACTGGTGACGGACGACACGCTCGAAGGAGAAGGCACGAAAGTCCCACGCCATGTCGAAGAAGGTCTGCATGCCCAGCTCCATGGGTTTGATGTCACCCACGTTGAGCAGCCAGTAACGGTCAGCACCGCAGTCATAGGACTTCTTCAGCTCCTCGTACATGAGGGCGGGCGACGTGGTGTTCAGCCACAGGTAGTCGTGAGGGGCTCCCAGATAGGAGAGGTGATAGTACACACCGGCCCTACCCGACCGCTGCTGCTCCTTGGGGTTCGAGACGCGCTTCATGTAGCCGTAGTTGTCGTCGACCCAGACAAGGGTGATGTCGTCAGGCACCTGAAGACCGTTCTCGTAGATGTCCATCGTCTCCTTGTAGGGAACGAAAATCTGGGGAGGGAGACCTTCCTTGTTGGGGAGGGGGGTATAGGCCTTGTGGCTTTTCAGCAGGTCACGCTGCTCCTGGATGACCTGGGCGATGAGGGGTACACGCTCCTCCATGGGCAGGTTGCCCCGCAGCCCTTCGTCATGGACACCGCGCATGGCCACGGTATAGATGTTCTCGTACTGTGAGGCCTCGGCGAGACGGTCGTCCCACTTCTTCCAGATGGTCTGGCGGTTGGTCTTGTAGTTCCACTCGCCGTCGCGCTCCTTGCTCCACTCCGACTTGGCGGCGTTGTTCAGCAGCAACGGCTCGCAGTGGGAGGTGGTGATGACGATGCCGAACGAGTCGCAGACGACCTTGCTCTCTGGATGGGAATAGAAGGCTCCCGTGCAGGAGTGCATAGCGGGGGCCAGCATGTTGGCCTTCAACCTTAATAATAACTCGCACACGCGGGCGTACGTGCGAGGACCAATGTCGCCCAGCTCCGGCTCGTAGTTCTTGGAGGCCCAAGGCTTCAGGCCCCAGTCCTCGTCGTTGATGAAGATGCCGCGGTAACGCACCGCCGGAGACGTCGACACGTAGTCAGCACGGACACGGACGCTCTCACGGTGACGGACGGGCACGTCGGCCCACCAGTACCAGGGGGAGACACCCATCTCCTCGGAGAGGGTGAAGAGACCGTAGGCAGCACCACGGCGGTCGCTGCCGACGATGAGCAGGTTGCCGTCCACCTCACGGATGAGGAAACGCTCCCACGCACCACGGAGGGGCGACACGTCGAGCTGACCTTTCTTGACGAGACGGTCGACATAGGCGTTATGGCCGAGGGTGGCCACGACGACGGCATTCCTCGGACGTGAGCTGCCCGTACTCACCGCCGGACGGACACCGCTCACACGGCAGACGTCGTCGGCGAAGAGCCCGGCAACCTTACGCACGGTGAGCGGCTCACTGGACGATACCACAACAGACGCTGCACGGCCGCCGCTCACCAGCGCAAAGCCGTCGCCGTCAGGGGTTAAACGTAAAACGTCTGCCGCCGTTGCCGGGAGGGCAACGGTCAGCAGACACATGAATAGTGATAATAAAATAGTTGTATGGGGATTATCTCTCATAGGGATTTACCTGAGAATGATTTTCTTTCCGTTCATGATATAGACACCCTTTCCGGGACGCGTCACGCGCATGCCGCTGAGGTTATAGACGGTACCCTGGGCAGCGGCGGCCTTCACCTTCGCGCTGCGGACGCCCGTCAGCTCGGCAGAGGGAATGAGGTAGATGCCACGCAGGGTGACACCACCGCCGTCACGGACCTTGATAGCGTTGATGTGGACGTAGTTGTCGATGCGCTCCTCGGTGGCACGCTGCGGGACACCGTCCTTGAAGACGGACAGCGGCAGGATGACGAGCTGCTTGTCGGCATCCCAGTAAGGGCTGTCTGGGGTAGCATCGACGACAATCTCCTTCCACGGACCCTTGCCCGTAGCACGGTTGGCCAGGATGCGGATGCCGGTGCCTGCCCCGCGGAACACGATGCTCTCGTAGAGGCTGACGTCGGCAAAGTGATAGTCCTGCACGTCGCCGTCACCGGCAATGAGACCCCAGCCGCCGATATAGCCGCCCACGTTCCAGCCGGCCGTATAGCTGACGTCGGAAACCGTCGCGTTCTCATCGACGCCGTTCCAGGTGTGGAACATGTCACGCGTCATGACCTTCCAACCCTCCGGCAGGTCGAAGTCATCGACGACGACGTAGTTCTGGATATCTTCAAGGACACGCTGGGAACGATAGGGGAAGTAGTCGTTCAACAGGCGGTTGCGTTCGGTCATATAGGTATCGTCCACGGTGTAGAGACTACCACGCGACTGCCAGGGATGGACGTCACGACGGTAGTCGCCCCAACGGGCGGCCTCATCGTAAAGGGCATTCTTGATGGTGTTATAGAGGCTGTCGAACACCTCGACGGCCGACGTCTGTCCCAGATAGCCGTCATCGGCCAGCAGTTCCTTGGCACGCTTGATATACTGACGGGCGAAGGTCTGGTTCTGCAGCAGGTAATGGAAAATACCGGTGGGCACGCTGTCGCCGTTGTTCTTGGAGACAACATTGTCGTTGACGCCCTCCAGAATCATCTCGGAGTCCCAGCAGAGGAACTTGAAGCCCTCGCTGTCGGTGCCGCGCTTACGGATGGCATACCAGTTGTGGTGGTCCCAGTCGTTGTTGCCGGCATACTGGTTGATGACCATATAGTCAATGAAGGTAGGGATGTCGAGCAGGGTGTCGAGACGCTGGTAGCTGGCAGGGTCAGCGGCCTCCTTGACGACGGAGAGCATCTCCTTCCATGCCGTCAGGTCACCCTCGGCAGCCTCGATATGGTTGCCGCCTTCCTCTTCGACCTTGATGACGTCGTAGTCCTCTTTCTCGCCGCCCATGTGCTCCTGTCCGTAAAGGTCGTTGAGACGCTCGGCGATGTTATAGATGCCCCAGTACATGCCATTGATAAAGACATGTACGTAGAGGCCATTGACGCTGAGGTGGCCCATGCGGCGCTGCATGCGGCGGGCCCACACGTCACGGGTGTACTGGGCCTTCTGGCGTGAGCCCTCGCCCCAGTGCTGCCAGGCATTGCCGAAATGGCAGCGCAGCACCAGCTGACTGAACTTCTTGGGCTCGCCCTTGCCGTAGAGGTTGTACGACAGGTTCTTCTGACCGTACTGTTTCTTGAAGATGAGACGCATGGAGTGCTTGGGGTTCTTCTCGGCAAGACGGCCGTGGCCACCGTGCAGACGAATGCCGCAGTCGACAGTCAGGTCGTGCTTCTGAGGACCGCCGAAGAGCTCGGCGCAGCACTGGCGCGTCCAGCCGTTGCCGGTGGGGTCGCCCACAGGAGGGCCTGTAAAGATATAGATGCCGCCCTTTTCCTCATCGTTCTCATGACTGAAGAAGTTGTCCTTGTCGGTGACGATGGACAGGATAGGCAGGTCCTTTAGGCCCTGAATAATCTTGGGACGCAAGGTGGCATCGCCCGTCATCTCCGGGTCCATCTCGTAGTCGGCAATGGCATTGCCGTCTATCGTGGAGTACTTTCCCCACTCTGCGGGATAACCTTCGGGGTTGTTGGGCTGGCTGAGGACGGAATTGACGAAGATGTAGCTGGCAGTAGTAATGGTCGACACGACTCCCTCCTTCACCTCTACGGCACGCAGCAGCGTGGTCTTGGTGAGGGTGAGCGGAGCGGTGTAAAGAGTGCTCTCGGCGTTGGGGAAGCTGCCGTCAGTGGTGTAGCGTACCTCAGCCGTGGCATCGGTGGGAGTGATGGTCACAACAAGACTCTCCTGATCGTACAAACCGTGTTTCTGGTCGAACTTCGGCTGCGCCATGGCGGAAAGGAAGGCCGCCACAGCCAGCAGAAGGGTCAAAGTTCTTAATTTCATGATAAACTATTGTTCTGGTATGATTGATTATTTTTCCGAATTATCTCTTGATGTATTTCTTCCCGTTGACCACGGTGATGTCACGGTAGCCGTGGTACACCTTCTGCCCCATCAGGTTGTAGGCTGTCATACCGACTGGCAGGGAGGTGCGAGGTGTACGGATGGCAGTGGGGGTGCTGATGGGCAGCACGGCGTCGGTCAGCGTCTGCGGGAAATAAGACACCTCACCGGAACCGGTAAACGTCACCGTTCCCTGAGCCTCAACCAGCAGGGGTACGCCGGCAGGGGCCGTAGTGACCGCCGTGGGCTGCAGGTTGCCGTCCAGCTGATAGACGGTCACACCGGCGGGGATGCTGGCCGCAAAGGGCAGCGTGACGATGTGCTGTCCGTCAACCTGGCAGGTGTAGGCGGCGGTGGTGGCCGTGAAGGCGGTGGCGGGACGGAAGGCCCCGTTGGCCTCGTTGACTACCAGCGAGGCGCATACGCCGTCCTTCACCACATTGGTGCCGGAGAGTTCACTGCCGGCGGCAGCGTAGACGACCTTGTTAGTGCCTTCTATCCAGGAGAAGGAGGCGGGCAGTGCCGTGACTGCCGTCAGGTTGATGCTCGTGCAGAAGGGGTCGATGGAGTAGTCGAACAGACGACCGTCGTCGGCTACGTACTCACCGCCCATGGTGGCAGCGTAGAGACTGCCACCCTTGGTGAGGTAGACGTCACCGAAGGTGATGGTCAGGTGCGAGGCACTGTTGTCACACGTCAGCGAGAGCAGACCCTTGCAGCCGTCCTTCAGCGTGGCAGAAGAGAGGTCGAACACCAGGTCGAAGTTCTCGTGACTGTCCATATTGATACGGTCGTAGGCATGGCTGACGGCCGCGCCGTTCTGGTTGACATAATACAGCGTGGGAGCACCAATGGTGTAACTATAGGAAGAGGAGATGCTGTTGACGTGCAGCACCAGCTGGGTGTACGTCTCATTCAGCTTCACATAGCCGTAAGTAGTAGTGGTGCGGCTGGAGATGAGCGGGTTGGAGACGTCGAAGGCCTTCGTCTTACCCGACATCATGTAAGTAGTGCCAAAGGAGGTGTTGGTGGTGGTCAGGTCGTCCAGTCGCGAATGGTCGAAGAAACTGACGGAAGCCGTCATGTTGGACACCTGACGGTCCTTGCTGCGAATAAATATGAGGGTGTTGACACTCTGGGCGGACAGAGCGGTCTCAGGACGGAAAGTGTCCTCATCGAAGTTCTGTGTCGCTGATGCCATGTTCTTGGTCTCGTTGGTATAGTACTGCGTGACCTTCTTCGTATAGAAGGGCAGGTCCGTCTTCAGCATAACCTCCTCGGTGTTCTGGTTGGCCACTACGGCCACCACCGTATCGCCTGTCGGCGAGAGGTAGGCAGAACCGGAGAGACCGCTGCCGGTGAAGAGACCGTCAACGCGCGTATAGCCCGTCACGAAGCGGGCAAAGTGCGACATGATGCGACCGCGCTTGGTGATGTTGCCAGAGATGCCCACGTTCTTCTGGCCGTCGCTGATGAGACCGTAGTAACGCTTGGCGGCATAGTGTATCCAGGCGTTGAAGTCGCCCAGCATGC
>CAMHIM010000101.1 GCA_946185225.1 uncultured Prevotellaceae bacterium | reverse complement strand
GTCATACTCCTGTGCGACGGCATCTGCCACACGCTCGGCATTATAATGCTGCTCCACAAATGTGCGGGCGGCGGCAGCGCAGTGCTCCCGCAGGGAGGCATCCTGACAGTAGCGGCCGATGGCGTCTGCTATTGCCTGAGGATTGTCGAAGGGCACGATGAGCCCGTTCTCCTCGTGGCGTACCAGTTCTATGCTTCCGTCCGTCGGCGTCACAATGACGGGCTTTCGCATTGCCATCGCCTCCAGAAGAGCGATGGAGAGACCCTCCCAGAGACTGGGAAGACAGTAGACGTCCAGGATTCTTAGCAGGTCAGGGACATCGGTACGGAAGGGGGAGCGGTACACGTAGCCGTGCATCTGGTGCTGTTCCAGGTAGTCATCGACCTCGCCATCCATCTCGCCTTCACCTACGAACAATCCTCTGACAGCCGGATTCTTGCTGTGAGCCAGTTCTATGGCACGCAGGAAACCGAGCGGGTTCTTCTGCTTCGTACAACGGGCAATAAAGCCAACGACGAAATGGGTGCCGTCAAAATGGAAGTTTGCACGGAGCAAAGTACCCGTTAGGTCCGGGCAAAAACGCTGCAGGTTCACTCCGTTGTCAATGACCACAGCCGACTTCAGTCCGAAGACCTCCCGCCCCGTGTCCTTGTTGCTCTGCGACACACAGATAACCTGACTGGCATAGTGGCAGATGAGTTTCTCGCTCCACCCGCGGAGCTTCTTTACCAGCCAGGACTGGTCGTCGTGGAAGCTCCACCCATGCACCGTGTACACCAGTGGCAGCCGTAGCTGTCTCGCCGGCAGCAGGACGTTCGAAGCGGCCCGACTGCCGTGGGCATGAACCAGCCGGACATGCTCCTTTCTCATCAGTTCCCGGATTTGTCGCTGCACTTTCACGTCGAAAGGCTTTTGGGTCTCTATGACGTGACAAACGACGCCCATCTGCGTCAGTCGGCGAACCATCTCGCCGTCCGTAAATGCAAGGCATACAGGCTCATACCTGTCCTTGTCCAAGAAACTAATCAAGTCAAGCAAGTGCGACTCGCCGCCTCCTATCTGTCCTTGCCGGATAACCTCCAGGACTCTCAACTTACTCATGTTACACTTCAGGTTATGTAGTGACTTTGCAAAAGTACAAAATTCTTCTGATATAATTGGACATATCGGCAATAATTATTACTTTTGCCGACATGGAGCGAATCAACTGGATTGACTGGGGTAAGTGTGTGTGCATGACGATGGTGGTCTTCGTCCACCTTCCGCAGCACGGGGACTCGTTTGTCCTCAGGTACTGCTCCTCCGTCGTACTTGCCTCGTTCTTTTTCATTTCCGGCTATCTCAAGAAACCTACATCCTCAGTAAAGTCCTCACTCCGGAAATACTGGAACACGCTGCTTCTGCCCTACCTGGCCTACAACCTGCTGTTTTTCCCCTACTGGCTGGTGAGGCGTCTGATGGAAAATCCGGAGCCCCTTTCATTCGCCACCGTCCTGAAGCCCGTCGCCGGAGTCTTCCTGCCCCAGCTGAACTCGCCCTTTTCCTGTGAGCTGAACGGCATCACTTGGTTTCTCATCGCCCTTTTTCTCATGCACCTCATAGCCGACCTGTGTCAGCACATCCGACACGGTAACATGCTGTTGCTACTGCTCTGCCTCGTCACCATCGTCCTGTACGGAGCCAACAAGTATTACCACTACGCCCCCAACCTGACCTATAACGGTTTCGTCCGTTGCCTGACGTTCTACGCAATGGGACACCTTTTCAGACAGAGAGGTCTGTGGACGACAGGCCGTCCCCGTCGCTGCCTGGCGACAGCCTTACTTGCGCTGTCCTTAAGCATTGCCGTCTTCTACTGGCACATCCACGAATCGCACTTCGTACTTCATATCGCCCTGTTCTACATAGTCAACATCCTCTCTGTCTTCGGCATCCTTGGGTTGTGCAGGACAGCCAGCCCGTACCGTTCAGGCGTGGTCGTGCTGGTCTCTACAGGTACAATGGTCATCATGGGCTTACACCCGATGGTAATTGGCTGCATCAACTTCGCACTGGAGCATCTGCTGGCAGTCTGTCCCATTTATTACTCCACCCTTGAGTCCGTAGGGCTGGCATTGGCGATAGTAGCCATGCTGCTGCCTGTCATTCTTCTTTGCATCCGCCGCTATCCTCTGCTTTTGGGCAAACGCAATCAAAGAGTGCTTCCCATTGAGGCAGCACGTTAACCGCCCGATAGCGCTGGGCGGCGCCCACTGCTGCCTGCCCCATCTTTCGTCGCAAGGCCGGCTGTTCTATCAGTTGGCACACCTTCTCCGCAAAACGCTCCACGCTGCGTCCCTTCACCAAAAAGCCGTCCAGGCCGTCCGTAATGATGTCAGCCGGGCCGTAGGGGCAGTCAAAGGCAACGACAGGCAGTCCGCACGACATTGCCTCAGGCATCACCAGTCCGAAAGGTTCGAAGAGCGAGGTCAGCAGCAGGACAGCGTGTTTCTTGTATTCCGTCAGTATGCGGTCCGTCGGCTCATGCACCACTACCCGTTCTCCCAAGCCCTTCACGATGGGCATCAGCCGTTCCTGTTCCTCACCATAGCCGCCGTAGATGTGCAGCTGCCAGTCAGGATGCCGTCGGCTCACAAGTTCCCAGATGCGCAACAGACTGCCAAGGTCTTTCTGTTTGGAGAAGCGACCGACAAACATTACCGTCTTCGACTGTCCGTCAGTGACACTTCCTCCCTCGTTCAGGGAGACGATATTCGGTATGACCGTCACCCTCGGCGTTATTTTCCGCCACTCGGCAGCATCGCCCTCTGTCAGCGCCACCACCGTCTGCGTCCTTCTGACCTGACGGTTCAGCCAGGCTGCATGGCACCGTCTCAAGAAGCTGTAGCCCTCGAAACGTCTCATCAGACAAGAGGAATGCGACTCAAACACCAGCGGTATGTCGCCCTTCACCTCTGCAAGAGTCTTGACGAATTCGATACGCATACAAACGATGACGTCTGGACGAACGCTTTCTATCTGCTGACGCAGACGTTCCTTGAAGAGCCGCTGGAGTTGCAGCCGCATGCGCCAGCGCCGGATGGAGTGGAATTGGTATTGCTGGTGGAAACGGATGTCCAGGTCGCAGAAGCCGACCCGCTTGTCCAGGGGATACGGCAGAGGGTGCTGTCCCTGATTGGCTGTCACGACAAATATCTCGTAGCCTTCCCTCGATGCCAGCAGGTTAGCCTTGCCGGCAAGGACTCGCTCCAGTCCGCCCCAGATAGCCAGGGCATCACTCACATACATGATTTTCATCTGCCGTCTACTTTACCAGGTTTTCCTCGCTGTCCTCATAGAAGTCTTTCTTGTAGAAGATGCGTGAGATGCCCTTCATCTGCGTCTTCACCCTATAGACGAAACTCTTCCACAGGCTCTCCTGGCTCAGGGTGCCATAGCCCGTCACAGGACGTGCCTTCCTGTCGTACAGGAAGGCGATGCGTCCATAGGGTTTCAGCGACAATGCCAGCGAGCCGTCCTCACCGCGACGGATGTCGGTACGTATCTTCACCTGCCGCGCATAGTCGGCATTAAAGGCGAACACCATACCCCGCACACAGAGTTCCGGCCGCTTGAAGTGCTGGACGAACAGGAACATGTCACGTGCCAGTTCAAAGAAGAACAAGCCCGTCGCCGAGTGGCTCTCGTCGGGGAAGAAGCTCCAGAACGAACTGACACATGCCACCCCGGGCTTCGTCAGTTTCGTCATCATCAGGTCAACGTACTGGGGCGGATAGAATGTGTCGGCGTCAATGCAGAAGTGGTACCTCCCGCGTGCGTTTGCCAGTCCACATTGGCGTGCAAAGCCTGGACTCTGCCTTGTCTCGTTGAAGTAAGGCAGTCCCAGCCGCTGATACACTTCCTCTGTGCGGTCCTTTGAGTTGTTGTTGACACCAAGGATTTCTATCGGATACTTCGACTGCAGCTCACTCAGCGACCACAGGCAGGCAGCCAGCCGACGCTCTTCGTTGTAGGCTATCACCACTACGGAGACCAGCGGGTGCTCACTCTGACGGGCAGCCAGTTTCTCCTTGATTTCGTCGCACACCTCCTCGGGAATCTCCTCAATGGATTTCCCGTAGATAGTCTGATATTTCTCGTACCACTTCATGCTTATCTGTTTGTTTTCATCAACACGTCTTCTCATCCTATTACGCTAACCACCGTCGCCATCAGCCATGCCGGCAACCTTCCCAACCCATAGAGCAGCAGGTTCGGCAGCCGCTGCTGCCTGAACGACAGGATTTCACGGAGCGATGCCGGGTGGTTCATGATGGCTTTGAGGTCTCCGTTCGTCATTCGAGGCACAATGTTCTTCCGCCGCTTCAGCACATGTCTGACAATATAGAAGTCGGTCATTGCCAGCATGCGGCAGCGGTTCGGATAGTAAGGTTTCTCCCTCAGCCGGGAGTTCGACTTTTTCAGTTGTCCGACGACCCACGCATTGCGCAGTACCTCATCCTTGGCAATCTGACTGCGCTGCTGATAGTGCGACAACGACCCCTCGCGGCAACAATAATAGTAGGTAACGTCCGGCAACAGGACAGCCTGGCCCACACACGTCACCAGCTCGTTCATAAAGGCAAAGTCCTCCCAGAAGCTTGCATCAAGGAACCGCAGCCCGTTCTCCCGCAGCAGCGAGAGCCTCATCAGGCAGTTACAGGCGGAGGCCTGGATACGACCGTACCTCTCATAGGCAAAGGTTGCCAGCCGGTCTTCTCCCTCCAGAGCCAGCAACGGATAGCAGTAGCGTTGCCGCTCTCCCGTCAGTTCGACCTTCTCGTAGGAGCCGAACACCACATCGGCATCCCGCCGGCGGGCATGCTCCAGCAGCAGGGCGATGGTGCCTTCTTCTATCTTGTCGTCGGCATCCATAAAATAGAGATATTCTCCCTGCGCCTCCCGTATGACGTCATTCCTTGAGGCTGCCACACCGCGATTCACCTCGTGCGCGACGATTCGGATGTCAGCCCCGCGGGGGTGCGACCGCTGCAAGTCACGGACGATGTCCATCGAACCGTCCTTCCCTGCGTCGTCCACCAGGAGGAACTCCACCGACGGGCACGTCTGTGCCAGGGCAGACTCCAGCGACTGCCTCATGCGGTCGCCGACCTCATACACCGGAATGCCTATGGTTACCTCATATCTCATCACACGACCTCATACATGCTTGTTGTTTATGTCCTTCAGCTCGTCAAACAGCGTCTCCCACTGCGTCGCAACCTTCGCCAACTCATATTTGGCGGAGGAGCGCCTGGCCTGAGACCCCATCTCCCGCCGCAAAGCCTCATCGCCCGTCAGCAGGAGCAGTCTCTCTGCCATCCGGCTGACATCACCCGTCGGTACCAGGAAACCGTCCCTACCCTCTGTGAGGATGGAGCGCGGCCCGTTGTCGCAGTCAAATGCCACCACAGGCAGTCCGCACGACATCGCCTCTATCATCACCAGACCGAAGCCCTCGAAGCGAGAAGGGAGCACGAAGACGGAACTGTCCAGATAGGCCGCCATTACATCCTTGATGCTGCCGTGAAGACCGCAGCGGCTGCTGTCAATCCCCAAGGTGTCGGCCAGTCGCATGTAGTCAGAGCGGTCGCCCATACCGTAGATGTCCAGTCGCCAGTCGGGCCGTAGCGTCTGCACCTCTTTCCACATGCGCAGCAGCAGGTCGTAGCCCTTGTCATAGTCATAGCGTCCGATGGTGACGATGCGCTTTGCCGTCAGCGGACTGACCCGTTCTGGCCGTATGGGCAGCGGGTCAGGAATGACCCTCACACGTGTCAGCTCCGGCCAGTCAGCCCGGGCAGTTTCCGTCAGCACGACCATGCAGTCCAGCTTGCGCAGCTTTTCCACCAGACTCTTCATCCACAGACGCGACAGCAGTTCCACCAGCCGGCCGCCTCCCCGTGTCTTGAAGCTACGGTAGTTGGCTCGGTTCACGTGCAGCTCGC
The DNA here is from genome assembly GCA_946185225.1 of uncultured Prevotellaceae bacterium. GTDB lineage: Bacteria > Bacteroidota > Bacteroidia > Bacteroidales > Bacteroidaceae > Prevotella. The sequence continues at coordinate 511 of CAMHIM010000101.1, read as the reverse complement.
CTATCTTCCGGCTGCCGTCCTTGATGGAGTTCAGGAAGTTTATCTCCCTTCGCAGCACGCTGATGGTGAAGTCGGGCCGCAGCCTCATCAGCACCTGCCGAAGCAGCCGGCGGTAGCGCCATTGTTTCTGTACGTACAGCCATGCTTTTCCCAATAGCGGCTTGCCCCACAGCTCCTCAAAGTTCAGGTCAAGGTTGACCACCTTCACCTGCGGCGACAGCGGGAAGAACGGCTCACGTCCCCCACCCTCCGTCACCACCACCGTCACGTCGTAGCCCAGGTGGTCAGCCAGGTAGCTTGCCTTCATTGACACCACCCGTTCAACCCCTCCTGCCGAGTAAAGCGCAGGAGCACAATAGACTATCCTATAACGCCGGTTGTTCATAGCTACCTGCAAAAGTAATAAACAATGGGAGAAAAGCCAAATTTATTTCGGAGATTTATCACTTCAAGGGTACAATGCTGTCGAAACAGTTTGAAAAAAATTCTTTACAACAACCCCCTTCATATT
>CAMHIM010000100.1 GCA_946185225.1 uncultured Prevotellaceae bacterium | reverse complement strand
GTGTTCTCACGCTGGCTCTTCCGGGTTCCCTGCGGTTCGCCCGCAGGTCTTCTCGCCTCTCAGCGCCGTATCTTCACCATTCCTCCCCTTCTCAGCTGCGTCCCGCTGGCCTGTGTGCCTGGCAGGTTCTGTCCTGCACATCTGCCGTAAGGCTGCATGTTGCTTACCGTCGGGTCCACGGGGTCGCCGTGCCTGGGACTGGGGTCTGATACCGGCCGCTTATTCACGCTCATGCTCAATGTTCAATGTTCAATGACCTATACTCAATCTTCCATGAGGTTCCGTCCGAAGTCGGCAAGACTGTTACCCTTCTTCTTCTGCGCAGGACGGCCACCGCCATTCGTGCCAAGGTTAGGCACTCCGGCACTGCGGCCAAAGCTCCGCAGGGTGTTCTGCTCACGGCTGTTCAGCGCCTGGGCGGCGGCTTTCTCGCCAGCGGCCTTTACGTCATCGTCGTAGCTCTGTGCCTTCAGTACGGCTTCCCACACCTCCTTGGGAACAATACCCATCGAGGCATTGCCGATGATGCCGTAGTCTACCACATTACCCTCTTCGTCGACCTCACCAAACATCTTCTTAACCAATGCCTGGGTGTCCTCGTCACTCATGCCACGCTCTTGCTGCAGCTCCTTTAGGGCATTCATGCTCTCCTTGAAGTGCTCACCCATCTCCTGCTCGGCCTTGGCTCCCTGTGCCAGCGTCTCCTGGTACTTCGAAAGGGCCTCGCCCATCTTCGTGCTGAACTCCGGATTACGGGCCAGCTCACGAATGTCCATGTCGGGACCTACCTGCTCGGCCAGGTACGTAAAGGGGTTCTCACCCTCCCGTGCTGCCGACAGCAGTCCGGCCAACAGCGGGTTACGGTCAAATGCCTCTCCCAGCTGACGGTTGCTCTCACGGAAGTTCTCCAGCTCGTCGAGGTTCTGGTTGGCTTGTCCGTAGAAGGCCTCGTCATCGTCGAGGTTCAGGTCGGGATGCGCTGCACTGTAGCGGCTGCGGTAACGCTCACGCGCACTCTGCGGCTGCTGTGCCGGCTGCTGCCCTCCATTGTTCTCTGTTTCCTTTGCCATATCTTTGCTATTAAAAGTTCTGTCCTTTCTTTCTCCGTGCACCTCCAGCGTGTTCTCACGCTGGCTCTTCGGGTGTCCTGCGGTTCGCCCGCAGGTCTACCCCACGCAGTTGCAGCTCTCTTTCGCCTTCTTAAAGAATTGCTCCAGCGAGTTGTCTGCACGCTGCTGGTCGTTCTCCTTCTTCTCCGGCTCGTTCTTCAGCTTCCAGCCGATGTCACTCAGCGCACTGGTCCACGACCACGCCTTTATACAGTTGTCGTCGCCAGTCACAAGGAAGTCAAAGTCTTCCTCCAGCTTGACTACCTTGTCGTGAGGCACGTCGTTCTTCTCCAGCAGGGTCTTCACGTCTTCCACCGAACTGTCTGTACATACTACTATAAGATTGGTGGAGTGCTTCTTCAGCGTCGTCATGCCCTCCTTGGCCATGTCCTTCAGCTTGTAAGCTCCGGAGCCGTCCTTCTCAAACAGGGCGTCCTGCATCACGGCATAGGCCTTCTTTACGATTTTCGTTTCTTTCTTTTCTGACATATCGAAAAAGTTTGCCCCAAAATTAAAGTAATATCTTCCTGCACCTTTCACAAAATTTTCCTGTAATCGTCACGTTTGCGCCAAAATACTGCCGTACGAAAATTTTGTGAAAGAACACACCCCTCTCCACCTTATCTTTGCAACAAAAATAAATAGTGTGTGTTGCGGTTTTCCCGCAACTCCTAAATAAGGATATATGACAAAACCGCTAAAACCTCTCCTGACGCTCCGAGACGTCCAGCCCTTACAGAAGGGAAGTCGCCACGACACCGCCAAGCTCCGACGTGAACGTAGCGTGTCCGCTGGTTCTACCAACGGAAAATACGACATAGACCTGCTGGGCTTCTGTCTGCGCTCATGGCTCAACAAGGAGGACTTCCGGCAGGAGCGTGCCCGTGTCCTGAAGATGCTCTTTGGCAACCAGTGGGGAGAAATCATCCACGTCTATGGTGTGGGCGACATGTCGGAAGAGCGATGGATCCAGATGCAGGGCCTTGCACCGCTGAAGAACAATGTCATGCTCTCGCTGTGGATGTCGGTCTTCGGCATCCATGCCAAACAGGAGACGGAGCCGGTATGCTACGCCCGCAACCAGTCGGCCAAGGAACTGTCGGACAACCTCTCCGCTGCCATACAGACCAACTGGCAGTCGCAATACATGTCGGAGAAGCTGGACTCGGCGTTTGCGGAATACCTTATCTCGTCTGCGGCCTTCGTGCGCAACAGTTATGAGGAACGCGACGAGATGGACGATTCCTACAACGACGTCATCAATCCTTATTATATGTTCTGGGAGGGTGGTAATGACCCTACACATCAGGACGTTCGACTCATCGGATGCCTACACGACGTCAGTCCCGAACAGCTCTACTTCCGCTTCGCCCGTGAAGAGTACGGACTGACCATCGACGACCTCAACGAGATTTACCATATCGACCCTGAAAGCGGCTCTCCCGCTGGAACGTCAAACCAAGCCAACGAGGTTAACAGCATTGACAACATCTCCTTCTACCGTCCTTCTGATATTGGCATGTGCCGTGTCATCGAGGTATGGAGGGAAGAAGTGAAGCCTCGCTACCAGTGCATCGACCCGCTGGCACCGAATCAGATTGACCATAAATTTCGCTGTGAGAAGGAGGATCTGCCGCACCTGATTGCCATCAACCAGGAGCGAAAGAAGATGTACGACGAACAGGGCGTGCCGGAGGAAGAACGGGCATATATCACCGCAAGGGAGATTCCCGACAAGTACTGGCAGTACTATTTCCTGGCTCCTGACGGACGTGTTCTCTGCGAGGGCGAAACGCCTTACGACCACAAGAGCCATCCTTTCACAATGTCGCTCTTCCCCTACGTCAATGGGGAGATTCATAGCTTCATGGGTAGCTTCATCGACCAGCAGAAGTTCATCAACCGCATGGTGATGATTAACGACTATGCCATCCGCACAGCGGCCAAGGGTATGACGTTCCTGCCGCTGTCCTTGAAGCCGGACGGCATGTCGAATGAAGACTACGCACGACAGAAGTCCCGCTTTGATGCGGTCTTCGTCTACGACGATACGAAGTCACGCACTGGCGCTAAGCCGGAGTTCTATACGCACTCGGCATTCAACACGGGTGCTAACGAAATGCTACAGACGCAGCTCAACATGATTCATGAGGTCAGCGGCGTACAGGGTGCGCTGCAGGGCAAGACACCCACGTCGGGTACAGCTGCGTCACGCTATGCCATGGAGGCACAGAATGCTACGACCACCATCTACCCGCTCATCAAGAAGTTTAACGGCTTCGAAGAGCGGGTGGCCATGAAGACGCTGGTAGGCATCCAGCAGTTCTACGATGAGGGACGTGACATCACACCGAAGAGGTCTGACAAACAGATTTTCTACCGTGCCAACGCCTGTCGTAACATCAAGGCGAACATTTCCATCAAGAACTCGGCGGCATCGGCGGCTTTCTTCCAGATGGGTAATGAGATTCTGGGCACGCTCTTCGACAAGGGCGCCATCGACGTGCGCACGTTCCTGAAGAACCTCGACGCTCCGTTTGCCGACAAGATTCTGCAGGACATCGACGCCTACCAGCAACAGCTCATGCAGGGACAGACTCCGTCGGCTCCCGTACAGGTGCCTGGAGCCAACCAGCAACAGGCGGCACTCGCCACACAGCTGCTCAACGGCCCTGGCCAACTCTACACCCGCCAGCCCGACCAGTCATTCAAGGCTGCTGCATAATGTTCAAGTTTCAATGTTCAATGTTCAATGGTTAATGTTCAATGGTTATAACCCTAACATACGCAGACCTCTACGACACCGTCGAACGCTCGCTGTCCATCATCGGCAAGCGCTCCACCGACGATAACGGCAACCGGCTCTTTACCGACATCACGCTCGGCAGTCGTGAGACGGTGCTTATCCACGACTACTTCCGGCAGGCCGTCATCGACCTCTCAACGGAAACGGCGGCGTTCATCACGGCCGGCAGCGAGACGGCCATCACGCTGTCTTTCCCCACAAACTACAACTCTGCGCTGGAAACGTTCATACAGGACTCCTGCAAGGCTTACTGCGTGTCGTTCGCACTCTATTCCTGGTTCACCGTCACGGCACCACGTATCGCGGAGAAGTACCTCGCCGACTGTAACCGGCAGCTGAAGGCGGTCATCCGACTCATCCACGACAAGAAGGCTCCTGAAGCTCCTGCCACGAAGCCTACGGACATTTCCACTACTGTAACACCTTAATAGTTTATCAATATGTCAAAGACTATCACTCTCAATCTGAAGAAAAGCCTCATCATGGAGGCTGTAAAGGCTGACACCTTCCAGAGGGCACAGGCCGACAAATCGCTGGACGCTGTGGCAAACGCCACTCTCGCTTATTCGGAAGCTGCCGGCGACGAAACGTACCATGAGCGTAAACTGCTACGGCTCCTGCGCTCTGGGCTGGCGAAGTTCGCCACGATGATGAATGAGTTTGTCGATACGGAAAACGGCTCCCTGAGTTATACCATCGGAACCACTGCCGCTCCTGACGACATCACCATCACTATCGTTGTCTCCGACCGCTACAACAGCGGACTGGCACAGCCGCTGTCTTCTCTGGCTGAAGACTATATCGTATATAACATGGACTGCGTGTGGTGGCAGTCGTTCAAGAGCGAGCTGTCTAAGGACTATATGGCACTCGCCAACGATACGCTGTCCTATATCCGTCTCTGCCTGGCTAAGACTGCACCGACGGCTTCTGCTTCCGCCTACGACCAGGTGAATGGATCTGTAACTCAAAACCCTTAAGCCATGAGTAAGACCATCAAGATTCAAATCCTCCATGAGCTGGCCATGAACTCGGCCAAGAACGAGACCTATCAGAAAGGTGTCGTCGACAAGGCTGTTGACCCGAAGCTCATCACTGCTGCCTTCCATGAACAGGCGGGCAACGAACACTACCATGAGGCCATGCTGGGACGCTACATGTTCTCGCAGATTGAACTCCTGAAGACGTTCTTTGTCGATTACCTTACGGGTGACGGCAACATAGCGGAGGATGCTACCATCGACTCCACGGAGGCCAACGGTGTCAGCGAGGTTCTCTTGAAGGTCTCCGACCGTTTCAACAACGGCTACACCAAGACTATCGCCCGTCTGTCACAGAAGTATGTCGAGGACCGTATGGTCTATCTCTGGTGGAACTCCGTCAGCAAGGACTTTGCAGCCATCTATGCTGCTGCTGCCGAGGAAGACCTGGCCGGAATCCGTGCTGCCTTCTCCAAGACAGCACCAGCGGCTCCGCAGTACCGCTTCCCTGTAGCAATCGAAATCCGTTACCCCATCATCCCTGAGCGCAACGGCATACCTGGCTTCATCACCCCCTCCATGGTGTCCGCTGGTTCTCCCAGCAGCTCCACCATCCCCGTCGAGACGCTACTTGCCAACCCATGGCTCATCAGCCGTGGCTCCATCACGGAAATATCCTACACACTCTCTGGTGAGAACGACAAGCAACCTATCGACGATATTGTGGTACGTGCCGACAATCCCTGCTGCACGCCGTTCATCGACGACGGCGGCAACTGGTGCTTGAAGGGCGAAAGCGAGGGCTACTCCGTCATCACGCTCTTCTCCCGCCACAACGACCAGGTGTTTGCCTCCTTCGCCGTCCGCATCACCTCCTAACTTCTAACGTATGTTGCGACACCGTCGCAACCTTAATATAATAAGGTATGAGTCCAGAAGCACGTTTCAAAAACACCCGACCACTGCCGGAAGTAATCAACGGCATGCTGCCGCTGCCGGAAAGGAAGCAGCTCTTTGAGGTCATCCTGCTCCGTGAAGAGCTGCAGCATGACATCGAAGACCAGCTGAACGACGTTCAGAACACGTTCCGTCCTGACGGCAAGGCACTGCTGCCGGACGATAAGTCCTACATGCTGTCACGTCACATCGACACCGCCATCAACCAGGCTGTCTCTCGCTGTCAGGCATACCTGCTGCTGCCCTCGCCGCACGTCCAGCGCATCAGTACCAACCACGTCTACGAATGGGAGGAAAAGAGCATCTTCCTCGCTCTGCCACACAACTGGCCGCTACATGCTGGCAAGGCACTGCGCAACGCCGTTCACAACTACATCGTCATGCGTGCCTGTCAGCTCTTCCTCGCACTGAAGGAACCAAAGGCGGCAGAAGCTTGCGACACCTTGGCCACACTCTGCTATAACGACATCAATGCTCAACTCAACACCCGCCTAGGCCCCATGAACATTCACCCCTCATTCCTCGGCTAAGGGTGCCCTGCGGTTCTCCCGCAGGTCTCGTCAGGGTGCCCGCTGGTTCCCCCAGCGGTTAAAAAAGGAAGGGTGCCCGCTGGTTCCCCCAGCGGTTAAAAAAGGAAGGGTGCCCGCTGGTTCC
>CAMHIM010000099.1 GCA_946185225.1 uncultured Prevotellaceae bacterium | reverse complement strand
CTGCCTGGTTGGGCTCGAAGCCCAGGGCGAGGGCCACCATGTAGGCGCCGAAGATGCCGAACTGTGCTGCTGCACCGATGAGCATCAGCTTGGGGTTGGCAAGCAATGCCGTGAAGTCAGTCATGGCACCGATACCGAGGAAGATGAGCGGCGGATACCAGCCCTGTCTAACTCCCTGATAGAAGATGTTCAGTACAGAGTTGTCCTCGTACAGTCCTATCTCCAGTCCTGCGTCGGCGCGGAAGGGGATGTTGCCGAGGATGATGCCCAGCCCGATGGGGACGAGCAGCAGCGGCTCGAAGTCTTTCTTGATGGCCAGCCAGATGAAGAAGGCACCGACGGCTATCATGATGAGGTTGCCTACCGTAGCGTTAGCGAAAGCCGTGTAGGTGAGGAACTCGTGGAAGTTCTCTATGATAAATTGTCCTAAATCCATTACTTTCTGTGCATTATATTCGATGAACTATCCGATGGTCAGCAGTACGGTGCCCTCCATGACGGTCTCTCCTGCCTTTACGAGGACGCTGGTTACGGTGCCGCTGTTCTCGGCTTCGATGTTGTTCTGCATCTTCATGGCTTCGAGGACGAGAACGACGTCTCCGGCGTTGACCTGCTGGCCGACGGCAACCTTCACGTCAGTGACGGTGCCGGGCAGCGGAGCCTTCAGCGGTGTGCCGTTTCCGGCTGCGGCGGCAGGTGCCGCTGCAGGAGCGGGTGCAGGGGCTGCGGCGGGCTTGGGAGCTGCGGCGGGCTTGGGAGCCTCCACCTTCGTCTTCGCCAGCGTCGGATGCTTGGCGGCGTTGATGGGTTTCTGGAGCTCCACCTCGAAGGGGATGCCGTTGACGTTGACTTTGGCGATGTTGCCTTCTACTTCCTCGATGTCAACCTCGTAGTCGACACCCTGTACTTTATATTGATACTTGCTCATAGTTGGTGATACTTATTTGGGTTGGGGAAAAATGTATTGCTTATTCGTGGAACTGTGTCATCTGCAGGAACTCGTTGTTCCAAACACTCTTCTTGGGAGCAATGGTGATGATGCCCGACTCCACGTCGTGTACGTCATCCTCGTACTGCTTGAGTGCCATGGCAATGACGGCCATATAAACCTCCTTGTCAATGCCTTTGGTCTTCAGGCCTTCCTGTAGGATGATGCCTGTCTTATGGCCTATCTCCGCCGTTTTCTCCACCGTCCTCGTAATGGGTTTGATGGGTTGCTTGTTGACGACCTTCTTGGCAGTTTCCATGTGTCTCATCAGCATGCCGAAGAGCGAGAAGAATACGAAGAGCACCGCCAGGCAAGCGAAGACGATGCCCATGGCGAGGATGGTGATGCCTACTCCGTAAGGGTCTTCGCGCTTGAGCTTGGCCACCTTGCTTTCCGATGCCTGAATGAAGTTCTCGATGCCTGGTGTGACAGCGTCGGCCGGCTTGACGGACCACTTCTTGCCGTTTCTGGCGTACGACTGGTCAGCGGCAAGTGCCGGTACGGTGACGGAGTCGATGAGCTCCGTGCCGTTGCCGTTGTAGAGGGCTATCCATACGGGCTGGGAGAGTGGTACTTTTGTGTCGAGGTGCAGCTTACCTTTGACCGGTGTGGAATTGAGGTGGAAAATAACGTGCTGCCTTCCTCCAAGGCTTGTTCGCGGTTCGCCGTTAGGGATGATGCTCATGCGCCTGATGCGTTCAGGAACGCTCATTGTCTTATCCAGCACGGTCGGGTCAGTAGTGATGTACATGCCGCGGATGTTATAAGTGGTGAACGAGATGTTCTCGAGTTCCACCCATGCGTCACGTTCACCAAACTCGTCCTGGATGCTTGTGGTATTGTTGGTCAGCACCTCGTTGATGACGATGTTCTTGGCCCCTTGACCCATCGCCGTTGTCGCGCTGACCACGAATACTCCCAATAATAATCCGAGTCTGTTCATGTGGTGTGTTTGCTATTTTTTTTCTGTTTGTTGATAATTCAGTGAAACCGTCTGTTTCAAGGCGTTAGCCGCAGAAGAAGAGGACGATGATCTGTGCGGTGAAGATGCGCAGGAACATGGACAGCGGGTAGACGGTGGAATAGCCCAGCGCGGGGGCCTCCTTGGAGCACACGCTGTTGGCGTAGGCCAGTGCGGGCGGGTCGGTATAGGTGCCCGCAATCATACCCATGATGGTGAAGTAGTTGAACTTGTATCTGAGGCGTGCTATCGGACCTACAATGAGGATGGGAATGATGGTGATAAGGAAACCTGTCAGCACATAGAGCACGCCGTTGCCCTGTACGACGGTTTCGAAGAAGTTGGCTCCTGCCTTGATGCCTACGGAGGCGAGGAACAGCACGAGGCCTATCTCGCGAAGCATCATGTTGGCAGACGTCGTCGTATAGGTGACCAGGTGAATCTTATAGCCGTAGCGTCCGATGAGGATGGCAATGATGAGCGGGCCGCCGGCGATGCCCAGCTTCATGGGAACGGGCATTCCAGGAATGGCGAGGGGCAGTGAACCGAAGACGATGCCGATGATGATGCCTACAAAGATGGTGGCGATGTTGGGCGTGTCCAGCCGGCGTATGCTGTTGCCCATCTTGTTGGCTACGCGGTCGACAGCGTCCTCCGGGCCTACTACCATGATGCGGTCGCCCACCTGCAGTGGCAGACCGGCAGAGGCGAAGAGGTCCATGCCCTGGCGTGTGACGCGTGTGACGTTGACGCCATAGACGCTGGAGAAGTGCATTGATGCAAGTGACTTGCCGTTGATGTCGGGATTGGTCACGAGGATGCGCTTCGAGACAAGCGGCTGGTCCTGCTGCTCAAAGTCAATGTCGAGCTTCGGACCGATGAAGGCGGTGATGGCTTCCTGGTCAGCCTCAGCACACACGATGAGCATCTGGTCGCCAATGTGGAATACGGTGTTGCGGTTCGGTATCGACAGCTCGCCGTCGTGGACGATGCGTGAGATGACAAAGTCGCGCATCAGAAAGTCGTGTACTTGCAGCAGCGTCTTGCCCTCCAGATACTGGTTCGTCACCTCCAGGTGCATCTTGTAGGGCTTCTTATTGGCACTGGTCTCCTCGGAGGCCTTCAGGCGTTCCTCCTCCTTTTCCAGCTTAACCTTGCAGATGTAGCGTACAAGGATGGTAGCACCAATGATGCCCAGCACACCGAGGGGGTAGGCACAAGCGTAGGCCGACGCAATCTGCGGGATGCCGTTGTGGAAGACGGAACCCAGCGCCTCGTTGGCTGCACCGAGACCCGGGGTGTTGGTGACGGCGCCGTAGAGCGTGCCGACCATCATGGGCAGACTGGTCTTGTCGGTAGTGTCGAAGAAGACGAAGTAGCAGACGAACATGACGATGATGTTCAGCAGGATGGCAATGGCGGCCAACCCGTTCAGCTTTACTCCGGCAGTGCCGAAACTCTCGAAGAATCCAGGGCCTACCTGCATGCCTATCATGAAGACAAAGAGGATGAGGCCGAAGTCCTGAATGAAAGTGAGGATGGGGGTGGGGGCGGTGAAGCCGATGTGTCCGGCGACGATGCCGGCGAAGAGTACGAAGGTGACTCCCAGTGAGATTCCGAAGACCTTGATCTTGCCAAGGTAGACACCTGCGGCAATCACGATAGCGTAGAGCAACGCAATGTGGGCAACGGAATCAGTTGTTGTGAATAAATCTTTTAACCATTGAAACGAATCCATGATGTATGCTTGTTCTTTTTCGCCCGCAAAGTTACGCAAAATGCCTTGAAGGGCCAAATATATTTCCTCTTTTTATAAATGTTTTTCTATTGTAAAAATAATCTGTTCGTGACTGCAAAAGTACACATTTTGATAAAATAACAAAAAAAATGTTCGCTAAAAACGAATAATTCCTTATCTTTGCGGTCAGAAATAACCAAGAAAAACAAAAAACATATGAAAGACAGCCGTATCATTGCGTCAGCCCTCGTTGCAGTAGGTATTGCCTGTATGGGCTGGCTGGTGAAGTGTGGTATTGACAACTTCGCCAACAAGGACCGTAGTGTGACAGTAAAGGGTCTTGCCGAGCGCGAAGTGCCTGCTGACAAGGTTACGTGGAGCATCAGTACGAAGGTGACGGGCAATGACCTGCCGCTTCTATATGAGAATATCAGCCTTCAGACGTCCAAGATTAAGGACTTCCTGCGACGCAACGGCATCAGCGAGAAGGAGGTCACCGTCAATCCGCCGTCCATCAGCGACCTTGAGGCCCGTGAGTGGGGTGACAACAACAAGAGCTTCCGCTACATCGTGTCGACCACCCTTACGGTAGCCACTCAGAAGGTGGAGGAGGTGCGCAAGGCCATATTCCAACAGGCAGAGCTGCTAAAGCAGGGCGTGGCCATTGAGAACAGCGATGCCCAGTATGAGTATGCGTCGTTCCAGCAGATGAAGCCGGAGATGATGGCAGAAGCCATCAAAAATGCCCAGAAGACTGCTGAACAGTTTGCCGAAGCCAGCAAGGCGCGCCTGGGTGACATCCAGAAGGCAGGGCAGGGGCAGTTCGAGATTGACGACCGCGACCAGAATACACCTTATATTAAAAAGTTGCGTGTAGTTACCACCATCACCTACTCGCTGAAGAAGTGAGCGGTGCTTGCCGTATGCCGTTTTTTTTTTCGTTAATGTTCCATAATAAATGCGGAAATTCGGCATATTTATGTACTTTTGCACCATAGCAATCTAAAACTTATATAATAATCGACTTAAAATGAAGGAAAACAAAGAGAAACTCTTCGCCGAGTTCCAGGCCCCTACTACGCAGGAGTGGCTGGACAAGATTGAGGTTGACCTCAAGGGGGCTGACTTCCAGAAGCGGCTCGTGTGGAGAACCAATGAAGGCTTCAACGTGCAGCCGTTCTACCGCCGTGAAGACCTTGCTGAGTTGAAGACACCTGATGCACTTCCAGGTGAGTTCCCGTTTGTACGCGGCAACAAGAAGGACAGCAACGAATGGTATGTCCGTCAGAACATCAAGGTCGACGATCCCGTGGAGGCTAACAAGAAAGCCCTTGACCTGCTGATGAAGGGTGTTGACTCCATCGGTTTCCGCTTCGGCGGCGACAAGGTGAGTGCTGCGTTTGTGGAGACCCTGCTGAAGGACATCCGCCTTGACATCGTCGAAGTGAGCTACCGCACGTGTCCCAGACACGCTGTCGAACTGGCCGGACTGCTGGTTGAGTATTTCGAGAAGCAGGGCTACGACAAGGAGAAGATTGTCGGCGGTGTGGGCTTCGACCCCATTGACAAGATGCTCCAGAAGGGCAAGGACACTACACCGTTGCTGGCTGACCTGCCCAAGATTGTCGAGACGCTGAAGGACTATCCCAACCTGCGTTGCGTGATGGTACATTCCGATACGCTGAACAACAGCGGCGCCTACATTGTTCAGGAACTGGGCTATGCTCTTGCTTGGGGTAATGAGTATCTGCAGCAGCTGGTAGATGCCGGCATCGATGTCGATTTGGCTGCCAAGAGCATCAAGTTCTACATGGGTGTCTCTGAGAACTACTTCATGGAGATTGCCAAGTTCCGTGCCGCCCGTCTGCTCTGGGCACAGATTGTCAAGCAGTATGAGCCGAAGTGTGACTGTGCTTGCAAGATGGTGATAAATGCCTCTACGTCAACGTATAATCAGACTTTGTTCGACTCTTATGTCAATCTGCTCCGCTCACAGACTGAGGCTATGAGCGCAGCCCTGGGAGGTGTCCACTCGATGGTGGTTACACCGTTTGACGCACCTTACGAGAAGGCTACTGATTTCAGTGAGCGCATTGCCCGCAACCAGCAACTGCTCATCAAGGAAGAGGCACACTTCGACCGTATCGTCGACCCCTCGGCCGGCTCCTACTATATCGAGCACCTCACCGCTGCTCTTGCCCAGGAGGCATGGAAGCTGTTCCTGAAGATAGAAGAGGAGGGAGGCTTCCTCGCTGCTGTCAAGGCTGGCACCGTTCAGGACGACATCAACGCCACCAACGTGAAGCGCCACGGTGACGCTGCCAAGCGCAAGGAGTTTATTCTCGGCACTAACCAGTTCCCCAACTTCACCGAGAAGAGCGAGGGCAAGCGTGCCGTCAGCGCTGCTGTCTGCTGTCACGGCGGTAGCTGTGAGAAGCCCTTCAAGGCCCTTGAGACTACCCGCCTTGCTGCTGATTTCGAGGACCTGCGCATCCACACCGAAGAGACCAAGGTTCCTGTGGCCTTCATGCTCACCATTGGCAACCTCGCTATGCGTCAGGCCCGTGCACAGTTCTCGTGCAACTTCCTGGCTTGCGCTGGCTACAAGGTGATTGACAACCTCGGCTTCAAGACCGTTGAAGAGGGTGTTGATGCTGCGCTGGAGGCTAAGGCTGACATCGTCGTCATCTGCTCCTCTGACGATGAGTATGCTGAGTACGCTATCCCTGCCTTCAAGTACTTGAATGGGCGTGCTATGTTTGTGGTAGCTGGTGCTCCTGCTTGCATGGAGGATCTGAAGGCTGCCGGCATCGAGAACTTCATTCATGTAAGGTGCAACGTGCTTGAGACTTTGAAAGAATATAATCAGAAACTTGGTATTTAAAGA
>CAMHIM010000098.1 GCA_946185225.1 uncultured Prevotellaceae bacterium | reverse complement strand
CCGTGAAGGCCTGCCGCGAACTGGAGTTCGGCGAGACCTACATCAACCGCGAGCATTTCGAGGCCATCCAGGGCTTCCATGCCGGTGTGAAGAAGAGCGGTATCGGCGGTGCCGACGGCAAGCACGGTGTCGACGAATACCTCGTCACCCACGTCACCTACCTCGACACTTACGAGGACATGTAAATATCTCCTAATAACAACAACAAGGGCGTGCCAAATGGCACGCCTATCTTAGACAATGAATCACAATCTTTTACGCAGCATCGTGCTGACAGTCATGAGTCTGACAACTCTGATGGTGCAGGCAGCACATTATGAAGTGAGTTCCCCGAATGGCAAGTTGACGGTCACAGTCAATACCGATGAAGCGGTTACCTGGTCAGTCAGTTATAACGGCACGGTAGTATTACTGCCTTCAGCCATCGACATCCAGATACAGCAGGGTGGCAAGGCGTTGGGAATAGGCAAGATAGGCAAAGTGGCCAAGCGTCAGATTACCAACAGTTTTGCCACACCTTTTTATAAAAAGGAGAAGGTCGTTGACAACTATGGCCAACTGCTGATGTACAGCAACCAGAAGGTGCAGATAGAGGTGCGTGCCTACGACGACGGTGCCGCCTACCGCCTCATTAGTTCTAACACAAAGCCGCTGGTGGTAAGCAGCGAGACGGCAGAGTATCGTTTTGCTGATGACTATCAGGCTTTTGTGCCTTACGTCAACGACAATCGTGGTGGCGAGCGCTACTGCTACAGCTTTGAGTCGTATTACGACGAACAGCCCTTGTCGCAGATGTTTCCTGACTCGCTGGCTATCACTCCGTTGGCTGTCTGCTTGCCTGATGGCATGAAAGTCATCGTGATGGATGCTGGCGTAGAGAACTATCCGGGCATGTTTCTCAAGAAAGGTGAGGGGAATGTGCTGAAGGGCGAGTTTGCGCCCTATCCGTTGGAGCAGAAGGTTGGTGGTTTCGACCGTCTGAACCTCGTGCCTACCAGACGTGCGGACTACATTGCCTGTCTGGACGGCAAGCAGTCGCTGCCCTGGCGCGCCATCGTCATTACCGAAAGGGACGCTGACATCCTGAACTGCGATATGGCACAACGGCTGGCTCCCGAGTGTCGCATCAGCGACACGTCGTGGATTCGTCCCGGCAAGGTGGCGTGGGACTGGTGGAACAACACCAACATCACAGGCGTCAGTTTCCCGTCAGGCATGAACACCGACACCTATTTATATTATATAGACTTTGCTGCCCGTAACCATATAGAATACATCATCATCGACGAGGGTTGGAGTGGCAAGGAGTCGCTGATGGATCATCTCAGCCCAGATATCGACCTCGCACAGTTGATAGCCCACGGTCAGCAAAAGGGTGTGGGCATCATCCTGTGGAGCAGTTGGCGCAATCTGATAGGCAACAATCCTACTGGTGGCACTGCCGTTACGGATGCCGTCATGAAACACTATGCCGCAATGGGTATCAAGGGATTCAAGGTTGACTTCTTCGACCGCGACGACCAACAGGTCATCGCCTCAGCTTACGAGATAGCCGCCTGCGCCGCCAAGCATCATCTCTATCTTGACTATCACGGTCTGAAACCTTTCGGCATCCAGCGTGCCTATCCTAACATCTTTAACTTCGAAGGCGTGAAAGGTCTGGAGAATTCCAAGTGGGAACCTCGCGCTGGTGACGGACCACTGCACAATCATCCCCGCTACGACGTCACAGCGCCTTATCTGCGCATGCTTGCTGGTCCCATGGACTATACGCCTGGTGCTATGACCAATGCCATGAAAGACTGTTTCTTCGGTAATAACGACCATCCCATGAGTCAGGGCACCCGTGTCCACCAGATGGCTATGTACACCACCTTCGAGGCACCGCTGCAGATGCTGGCCGACAGTCCTACGCAATACATACGGAATCAGGAGTGTACTGACTTCATCGTTCAAGTGCCCACCACGTTTGACGAGACCATTGCCCTCGATGGCAAACTGGGAGAATATACCGTCATAGCCCGTCGTAAAGGTACTACGTGGTATCTGGCTGCTCTCACCGACTGGACACCACGCGACCTGACTCTCAACCTCAGCTTCCTGCCCGCAGGCCAGTATCATGCCGACATCTTCGCCGATGGCGTCAATGCCTTGAAGGATGCTACCGACTATCAGCACCACCTCCAGACCGTTACCGCCACCGACCGCCTGAATATCCATCTTAGCAGTGGTGGAGGTTGGACGGCTATATTGAAAAAATAGACACTGAGAAGAAGATTATATTAAATCTTGATGTATATCTTGCGCCAGTAGAGCAACCATCCGACAAGACCTACTATTGTTACAAACGTCAGCGCATAGTACAGCGACGCCAGGCTGGGCACCGCGATGGCGGCACGCATCGCCGCATACAGACCTTCGTTGATGCCCGTACTCCAACCCACGACGGCCAGACACTCGCTGAACACATAGAGGAACAGCGGGTTGACGCCAAAGATCAGAAATACGGTCATCCACCATGTCTTACGGCCTTCCCCGCGGATATCAATCAGGTATATCAGCAGCGCCAGCCCGGTGGAACAGATGCCGCAGGTAGCCATTACAAAGCTGGGCGACCATACGGTCTTGTTGACGGGCATTCCGCAATGGTGCAGCAGGAACCCCAAAAGCATCATGAAGCCCCCAGCCATCAGCAGTCTGTAAACCTTACGGCGAATATCGTCCGTTTGCGAGATGAAACTCATACAGAGAAACCCCGTCAGCATGTGGGCCGTGGCGCCCATCGTGCCCAGCAAGCCCTCGGGGTCGATGGGTGAATGGCGATACAGGTGGTCGGCACCAAACAGCCACAGGTCTATGCGACCGGCTATGTTGCGGGTGGCATCTGTACTATATCCGTCGAATGCCAGCAGCACGACGGCGTAAGCCACCAACAAGCCCACGATGACCTTCAGTGTATGGCGGTGGTCAACATATAACGCAAAGAGCGACGTCAGCAGATAGCATACGGCAATGCGTTGCAGCACGGCCCAATAGCGCAGATGGGCGAAATCCGTCGGTCGTCCGTCCATCGCCAGCGCAAACCAGTTGATGAACAATCCGATAGCGAAGATGAGCACCGTGCGCCTGACAACCTTCCTCAGTACCGCCGGCGTAGGCTGAAACTGCACCTTTGACAGCGACAGCCACGTGGAAAAGCCCACGATGAAGAGGAACGAGGGAAATACCAGGTCGCAGGGTGTCAGCCCGTTCCATGCGGAATGTTGCAAGGCAGCAAAACCCTCCTCGAAGCCGTTGTTGACCAATATCATGCCTGCAACGGTGATGCCGCGCAGCACGTCAAGAGAAAGCAGTCGTTTCTTCATAATGTTCAATGTTCATTGCAACGCCACACTCTCAAGGAGAGAACGTTCAATGTTCAACGTTCAACGTCTCCCCATTGTCACGTTTCCTACAGTATTTCCAGCCCTGCGCATCATAGATGCTCAGCAGTCGGGGCAGACGCCGTAGGAAGCCGTCGTAGTCCTTCCGTTCGGGGTCGGTCCACTGCACCTCGCAGAGTGCCGCCATACGGGGCAACACCTGATACTCCAGCAGTTCCTTATAAGGAATATATTCCGTCCACAGGTTCGCCTGCGCACCGATGATATGACGGCGCACATCGGCCGACAGAGAATCGGGCGCGGGGTCGAAGGCATAGACCTTGCTCAGCGATACGTAGCCACCGATGAGGAACGGCTTCTCCCACAGGTCCTCGGGCAACTGGTAGTAGTCGAAATACATCGACCCCGTAGGAGCCATGATGACGTCGTGCCCCTTGGCGGCAGCCTCAAAGCCTCCCTCGTGACCGCGCCAGCTCATGATGACGGCACCGGTGTCGATATCACATTCGGCTATCTCGTCCCAACCAATCAGCCGACGCCCCTTCTTCGTCAGATACTGTTCCATGCGACGTACCATATAGCCCTGCAACTGTGCCTCGGTCTTCAGGCCCTGCTCACGCATCCGTTGCTGACAGCGGTTGCATTGCTGCCAGCGTACACGGGGAGCCTCGTCGCCACCCAGATGGATATAGGGTGCCGGGAAGAGTTCCGTCAGTTCGTCGATGAGGTCTTCCAGAAAACGATAGACCTTGTCGTTGCCCGCACAGAGAATGTCGTCGAACACGCCCCAGTTAGGACATACCTCGTAGGGGCCGCCCGTACAGCCCAGCTCAGAATATGCCGCCAAGGCCGCCAGCATGTGGCCCGGCATGTCAATCTCGGGAATGATGGTGATATGGCGCTCCTGGGCATAGGCCACTATCTCGCGGATGTCGTCCTGGGTAAAATAGCCGCCATGAGGGGTGTATTCGTAGATGCCTGCATTACGTCCGATGACCGTCCGGTTGCGCACCGACCCCACCGTCGTCAGCCTCGGCCAGCGCTTCATCTCAATGCGCCAGCCCTGGTCGTCGGTCAGATGGAAGTGCAGCGTATTCATGGCGTGCAACGCCATCATGTCCAGATACTGCTTCACCATCTCTTTACCGAAGAAGTGGCGCGACACATCCAGATGCATGGCCCTGTAACTAAAGCGCGGCGCACTCTCGATAACGGCATACGGCAATGTTGAAGGATTCGTCGCCAACACCTGACGCAAAGCCTGACGACCATAGAACAGGCCTGCCTCAGTGCGTCCTTCCAGCACGACGCCACGCTTGCCGACCGTCATACGCCAACCCTCTGGCGACGCGATGTCCTTGTTCAATCGCTCCGTCACCTGCGGCTGACCGTCGATGTTCAGCACCGTCCCCGACGCATTCAAACTGATGCGCTGGGGCATCGGAATAATGTCATACTGTGCCCCTGCAGCTAATATTCCTATAGCCATCACGACTGTCAACAAAAGTCTTTTCATAAGCTCTTCATTATTTGTGTATCTATTTAACCACTTCAATATAGAAACTGAATGGACGGAAACCGTCGTTGCAACTGATCATTGCACTCATCGGATCCCTCATCCATCCGTCGTAGAAGTTGCCCTCGCCTTGGGCCAGCGACTCCACGAACTCACGCATAGAAGACCATGCCGACGGGCACATCCCTTCCGGCTGCTGGCCGTCGATGGAAATCCATTGCTGGCCCTCCCTGACATCACAGGTATGTTCAATCGGGTTCTCGTATTTCGCCATCAAGTCCTTATAGACCGTCTGGCGAATGGCTGTGATTCTTACTTTGTTCATATCAGTTCATTTTCGTTATTGATAACCCATACGATTTATCTGCAAATATACGAAAAACTGATGAAATAATGCAACCTTTGTACCAAAATTTAACAAAAGTTGAACCTCGCGGAAGCGGAGAGAAAAGCAAAGCCCCAAGGTTTTTCCTCGGAGCTTTGAACCTGTTTATCCTGCGGAGAGAAAAGCAAAGCCCCAAGGTTTTTCCTCGGAGCTTTGAACCTGTTCATCCTGCGGAGAGAAAAGCAAAGCCCCAAGGTTTTTCCTCGGAGCTTTGAACCTGTTCATCCTGCGGAGAGAACAGGATTCGAACCTGCGAACCAGTTTTGCCGGTTACACGCTTTCCAGGCGTGCCTCTTCAACCACTCGAGCACCTCTCCCTGCGATTTGCGGGTGCAAAGATAGTCAATAAAGTTGAAAGTTGAGAGTTGAAAGTTGATAGTTTAGGGAATTTTAACCATTAACGTTAAAGACGCGGGCGACGTTGGCATTGGTTTGGCGGCAGATTTCCTCTTCGGTGACACCGTAAGCCTCGGCCAGACGCGTGATAACATGACGGATGAAGGCGGGTTCGTTGCGCTGTCCGCGAAGGGGAACGGGAGCCATATAGGGGGCATCGGTCTCAAGGACGATACGATCGAGGAGGACGACGTCAGCCAGCGTCTCGGGCAGGTGACTCTTCTTAAACGTCAGTACGCCACCGATGCCCAACACAAAGCGGTCGAACTCCAGCAGTTGCTGAGCCTCCTGGACATTACCCGTAAAACAATGGAACACGCCTCCGGGCAGGTCGTGCGCGTACCGTTTTATAATGGCAACCATCTCGTTTTGTGCCTTACGACAGTGAATCATCAAGGGCAGCTGCAACTCGACAGCCCAGCGAACCTGCTCCTCGAAGGCTTCCAGCTGTTCATGCTCGAACTCACGGCTCCAATAATAGTCGAGGCCGATTTCGCCGATGGCGATAACAGGAGAGGTGAGTGGTGAGAGGTGAGAGGTGAGAGAATACTTTATGTGACCCAGGACTTCTTTCCAATCTGCCTTGACTTCCTCGGGATGGAGACCGAGCATGGGACGACAAAAGCCAGGATACTGACGGCAGACGTCGAGAACGGTGTGGCACGACGCGACATCAATGGCAGGCAGGAAGACGGCCGTACAGCCAGCCTCGCGGGCTCGCTGGACGACGGCTTCACGGTCTGCTGCGAATTCTTCGCCGTCGAGGTGGCAGTGGGTGTCGATGTAATTGGCTGTTGGCATTTCTCTCTTTGAGAGTGTGGCGTTGCGAGGGCTATTAGTTGTTGGCTTATTTGTTGCGGTGGAGGAGTTCGTCCATATAGGCGCTGAGGGCCTGCTTGCGCTCGTCGGGGACGTTGACCTCGCGAAGGGTCTGACGCGCCAGGT
>CAMHIM010000097.1 GCA_946185225.1 uncultured Prevotellaceae bacterium | reverse complement strand
ACTGGCAGAAGGATGGCAACATCCAGCAAGTCGGTGACACATGGAGTACGAAATAAATATCTACCCAAGATTAACATTAACCCATCATCATGAAGAAAGCAATTTTCAGTTTCGCTATCCTGGCTGTGGCAGCCATGATAGCATCGTGTGGAGGAAAGAAAGAGTTAGAAGGCGAAGCCGTTAACACCAGGATGTTCTCGCTGACAGTCCCCAATGGCTACAAGTGGACAAGCAGCAATCCCGACAAGGGTCTGATGATTCTGAAGCTGGCAGAAGACGGCAAGACGTCGGAGAAGGGCAGTCTCAGTTTCATGGTTCTCCCCTATCGTGAGAACGCCATGGCACATGAGCCCAGCGAGATAAGAGACGCTGCCGTGAAGCGCGGCTGCATCGACAAGGGCGAGCAGCAGTACGGCGGCCACACCTATTATGTTGTAGTTGACGAGGAATACGGCAAGTTGAAGATGTACACCAAGCTGGCCGAGGATGCCGTTCTGGAGGTCGACGTGAAGGATTGGGACTTCGAAGACTCCATCATCAAAGACATTCTTGACAACGTGAACATCAAGGAGACGCCCGACCCGTTCAACATGGACTACGACTGCGAGTTCTTCAGCGTGACAACGCCCGAAGGCTGGGTTCCTGACAATGGTTCCACCAGAGTGCGCATGGAGAAAGACGGAGCAAGCATTACCGTCAGCGTTTCCACCGTCCCCTTCGAGAAACTGAAGGAAAACTGGAAGTCGTTCGACTCCATGGGTGAGACAACGGTTGGCGACCTGACATGGTCGGTATACGGCAATGACCGCTCGAAGCTCTACAACCTGGCCACCGACATTGCCAGCGAACCTAACAAAGCTCTCTATATCACCACCTTCAAGGTAACACCCGACGATTCTGAGCTGAAGAAGGTGCTCGAAAGTATCAAGCTGAAGAAGTAAAGCAGTTATCATCAACTAACGACCACAGACTCCATGAAGAAGCTGATTCTTATACTCGCCTTGATAGTGCCGATAGTGGCCCAGGGTGTGTCCATCCAGACAATCAAGAAGGGATGGAAGTCGAAAGTGATTACCAACGTGCCGACCGGCGGACTGGGCATCATGCTGGAACGTTTTGACCAGACATGGCCTACGAGTGTCGGAGCTGATGTCTGTCAGGTAATGATGACAGGCATGGACAGTCAGGTGCTCGACCGGACAACAAACTACAAGGTGACCAACGACCCTAAGAACGGCTACGTGGAGACATCGGACGAGGGGAGCGACCGCCAGTACATGCGTGGATGCGTCTGGCAGCGCTCTAACGGTCACCGGCTCTTCGCCGTCATCATCGGACAGCCCGTAAACCCGGAGATCGAGATTGTCTGCTTCTACGACTATGACCCGAAGAAGTGCCAGCTCACCCCCGAGCCAAAGGCTATCGGTGACTGGATGGACATCACGGCAAGAGGCGACTACAGTTTTACACTGCCCAGATACGGCAAGGAGTTCCTCATCCTCGACAGCCGCGACCAGCTGATGCACCACTTCAAGTGGAACGGGATGCGCCCCGTATTCGACCATACCGAACAGCTGGCTGACGCTCATCCGGACAACTTCCCAGGCGGTCTGGCCGACGACGGACGCGGTCCCGAGGAAACGGAGCCCTATGGAACACCCGTCAAATATGACGGCGAAGAGTACATTCGCGTCGCTACCGCCGAGCAGTTTGTCAACGCCATGAGGTCCAACGCCATGATTCTGGTGGCAAAGAACACGGAGATTAACCTGACCCCGCTGCTCGACGACGGTTCGCAGTTCCGCACCCGCTACCGCCAGTGGCGTCCCGAGAGTTCCACGGAGGTCGGCAATCAGGAAGTCATCATCAGCGAAGAGGTCTTCGACGGCCGGCAGCTGACCATCTGCAACCACAAGCAGATGGTGATTCGCGGCGAGGGCCACTCGAGCATCGTCGTCAACCCCCGCTATGCCTTCTGCCTGAACTTCAAGGACTGCCAGCAGATAGAGATTCGTAACCTCACCATCGGCCACACCAAGGGCGGATACTGCCAGGGCGGCGTCATCGGCGTCAGCGGCGGGTGGCGCATCAACATCCAGGACTGCGACCTCTACGGCTGCGGTACCTACGGCCTGGAGCTCAACAAGACCCGCGACTTCTCAATGTACCGCTCCAACATCCGCGACTGCACCTACGGCATCATGCTGCTCAGCAACGTCGAGTTTGCCAAGTTCGAGAAGTGTGACTTCTTCCGCGACCGCGAGTTTACTTTGGTTGAAAGCCGCGGCAGCAACGTCGCTTTCAACGAGTGCCGCTTTTACGACAACAACCCCACCTCGTTGCTTTTCTCGTTCGACCGTGAATTCTCCCTCGCCGGCAGCATCGTCTGTCACCCAACAGAGAATCTCGGAACCATGCACCTGGCCGACCAGTCAGGAGCCAAGAACTGGTATGACAAAAATCCCAAGAACGAGAGTATAAAGCCTCGCGGCATCGGGCCCAAGTAAGCCGCACACGCTACGGCACAGGCGGCTGAAGCTTTTTGCCCCCGGCATCTTTCGGACTGAAAGATGCCGGGGGCCTATTTTTAAGACAGGAGTGACTACTTAGGGTGACCACCTTGCGCATAAAAAATCCCTATAGAACATAATCTACAGGGATTGTCAACAGAGAGGGATGTCTCTCGCGGAAGGAGAGGGATTCGAACCCCCGGTGCCTCTCAGCACGGTAGTTTTCAAGACTACTGTAATCGACCACTCTACCATCCTTCCAGTGCTCGAAAAGCGGGTGCAAAGGTATAAAGAATTCCTGAGCCCCACAAATTTTTGAAACATTTTTTTCGTAATCACCACAAAATGATTACTTTTGCAGGATGATTTACCCGAACAATTTCGAAACCAAGGTCGGTTTCAACGAAATAAGGCTGTTGCTCAAGGGCCATTGCCTCAGTCCGCTGGGCAAGGAACAGGTGGACGAGATGAAATTCTCTACCCGCAAGGAGGAAGTGACAGAATGGCTGGAACAGGTTCGCGAATTCCGGCGGCTACAGGAGGAGTCTGACCAGTTCCCCATGCAGTACTTCTTCGACATGAGAGAGTCGGTGAAGCGCATCCGTCTGGAGGGCACGCACATGGAAGAAGACGAGGTGTGGAACCTGCGCCGTTCGCTTGACACCATTGCAGCTATCGTCAAGTTCCTCGCTTCAGGCGAATACCCTGCCCTGCAACGGCTGACGGAGGATGTCGTCACGTTCCCGGCCATGATACGCCGCATAGATAGCATTCTGGACAAATACGGACACATCAAGGACTCCGCCTCCATGACACTGGCGGGGATACGCCACGAGCTTTCCAAGATGGAAGGCAGCATCTCGCGTACATTATATACAATACTACACGCCGCCCAGAAAGACGGGCTGGTGGACAAGGACGTTGCCCCTACCCTACGCGACGGCCGTCTGGTGATTCCCGTGGCTCCCGGACTCAAGAAGCGCATCAACGGCATTGTACACGACGAGTCCGCTACGGGCAAGACGGTATTCATCGAACCGGCAGAGGTAGTGGAAGCCAACAATCACGTACGCCAGCTGGAAGCAGAGGAACGACGTGAAGTAATACGCATCCTTACCGTCTTCTCCGACGAGGTACGGCCACACATCAACGAGATACTGGAGTCCTACCAGTTCCTGGCAAAGATTGACCTCATCCGCGCCAAGGCGGAACTGGCCCGACAGACAGAAGCCTACGAGCCTGTCGTTGGAGAACGCCCACACATTGACTGGATCAGAGCCATCCACCCGCTACTGCAGCTGTCGCTGGAGAAGCAGGGGAAGAAGGTTGTACCGCTGGACATCACGCTGACTCAGGAGAAGCGTATCTTGATTATCAGCGGTCCCAATGCGGGAGGCAAGTCGGTATGCCTGAAGACGGTCGGGCTGCTGCAGTACATGCTGCAGTGCGGACTGAGCATACCGGTCAGCGAAAGGTCGGTATGCGGACTGTTTGAGGACATCATGATAGACATCGGTGACGAGCAAAGCATCGAGAATGACCTCTCGACCTACTCGAGCCACCTGATGAACATGAAACAGATGATGCGCCAGTCGGGCACCGGCACGCTGCTGCTCATCGACGAGTTCGGCGGAGGCACGGAACCGACCATCGGCGGTGCTATGGCCGAGGCGATGCTGCGGCAGTTCTGGAAAAAGAAGGCCTTCGGCGTCATCACCACCCACTACCAGAACCTGAAGCACTTCGCCGACGACCACGAAGGCGTAGCTAACGGAGCCATGCTGTACGACCGCCACGAGATGCAGGCGCTGTTCCAGCTGAGCATCGGCCAGCCCGGCTCGTCATTCGCCATTGAGATAGCACGCAAGACCGGCATCCCTGAAGAGGTTATCCGCGATGCCTCAGACATCGTCGGTTCCGAATACATACAAAGCGACAAATATCTGCAGGACATCGTGCGCGACAAACGTTACTGGGAGGGCAAGCGCCAGACCATCCACCAGCACGAGAAGTCGCTGGAGGGGCGCATCGCCAAATACGAGAGCAACATCGAAGAGATAGAACGGGAGCGCAAGGCCATCCTGAGAAGGGCCAAAGAGCAGGCCGAGGAGCTGCTGCGTGAGAGCAACAAGAAGATAGAGAATGCCATCCGCGAAATCAGGGAGAGCCAGGCCGAGAAGGAAGCCACACGACGCATCCGCGAGGAGCTGAACGTCTTCAAGGAAGAGGTGGATGCCATTGACGCCAAGGACACCGACGAGATGATTGCACGCAAGATACGCCAGATTCAGGAGCGTAAGGAGCGGCGGGAGAAAAGGAAAGCTGAGAAGGACGCAAAGTCGGCCAACCGAGAGACGGCCGTCAAGACAACGGAGAGTGCCGCCACACGTCCCATGGCCCCCGGCGATACCGTCCGCATCAAGGGCCTTACCTCCATCGGCAGGATAGAAGCCATAAACGGTAATATGGCTACTGTCATCTTCGGCGACATGAGGACCAAGATGAAGGCCGAGCGGCTGGAACACGCCGAAAAGCCCAAGACGGAGGAACCCACAAGCAGCTACGCCAACGTGGGACGCATGACCCGCGAGACCATCGACGCACGTCAGGCAAACTTCCACCAGGACCTTGACGTAAGGGGCATGAGAGGCGACGAAGCCATCAATGCCGTCACCTATTTCATCGACGACGCCATCCTCATCGGCATGCCGCGCGTAAGAATCCTGCACGGAACAGGTACCGGAATTCTGAGACAACTCATACGCCAGTATCTGGCCACCGTACCCAACGTTTCGCACTTTCGCGACGAGCACGTACAGTTCGGTGGAGCGGGGATTACGGTCGTTGACATAGACTAAGTGTACGCACACAAAATCCTAAAAAAAGCAAAAATATTTGGCTAAGTGCCTGATTCTTCATACCTTTGCACCCGAATCCATTAGTAACAACATAGGATAACGCGATTCTCGTGATGAGAGGTTCGCCTAAAGTAAAGTGTTATGAAGATTTTTATTAGAACCGTGAGCTTGAGCATCATGCTCTGTGTGCTGACTGCGGTCAACGCGAATGCAAGCTCGAAGAAATTTGACTGGAGCCGAATTATGGAGGCTATCATTCAAGTAGAAAGCGAAGGAAATCCGAACGCCGTGAGTGGGAACTCAGTAGGCGTTATGCAGATTACTCCAATCCTCGTGAAGGATTGCAACGAGATTCTCAAGCAGAAGAAGAGTAAGAAGCGCTACACACTGGCCGACCGATACAATGTGGCCAAGTCGAAGGAGATGTTCCTCTTAATTCAGTCGCACTACAATCCGGAGAACAACGTGGAGAAAGCCATCCGGTCATGGAACGGAGGCATCAAGTACAGCGTACGAGCCACGAACCGGTACTACAAGAAGGTAATGCGGCAAATGAAGTAGTATACAAGTCCGGTTGTCAGTCACCAAACTGGCGACCGGACTTTTTCTTCGTGATGAATATGTCCACTTCTTCAGTATACTGTTAAAAAACTTTATTTTTTTAGAGTTCTTTTTTACACCATATTTCAATATTACGTATATTTGTAATATCTTTATAACTAAAATGATTTCCTTATGAAGAAAAAAGTCTTTTTGGTATTGCACTAAAATGACTTCCGTCACGATTGGTAACAGTGTGACAAGTATAGGTAGTTCAGCTTTTAATAGTGTGTGAAAAGGTTACCGATTTCAACCTTACCTATTATGTAGATGGGGAGATTTACAAACAATATAAGCACAAATATGAAGACGCGATAACTGTAGAAACAGCACCTACAAAGAAGGGGTACACATTCTCAGGGTGGAGTGAGATACCTTCAACGATGCCTGGCAAACATGTTGATGTGACTGGAACATTCAGTATTTCAAGACTGGCAAAAGAGAAAGTTATTTATGAAGTTGCAGACACATTGAATAACTATTGTAAGGTGATAGGTAACGATAATGCCAGCGGAGAGGTTAAGATAGATCCTGTTGAGATTGACGGCTGTTATTACCAGCCGACGGAGATAGCGGACAAGGCTTTCTATGGGTGCAAGAGTATAACGAGTATCAAGATTCCGGCAACAGTGGCCACTATCGGTGAGCGTGCTTTTGCGAATATCGACAAGCTGACGGACG
>CAMHIM010000096.1 GCA_946185225.1 uncultured Prevotellaceae bacterium | reverse complement strand
CTGCGCACGATGTTCAGTCCGCGGCGGGGCTGTGCGACGTGCTTGCCGTCCAGTGTGTAGTACTGGCAGCCGCCCTTGTCGGCACGGATGGTGCTGACGGCGGTGGAGCTGCCGACGACGGTCAGGGCGGCGGAGGGCTCACTCAGTGCTCCGTTTTCGCTGACGGCCTGGACGCTGACGACGTCACCCTCGCTCAGTCCGCTGAAGCTGGTGGCGGTGGGGAAGCCGACGGCCTTGCCGTTGACGGTCACCACGTAGCAGATGGCGTAGTCAACGCGCTGCCAGCTGATGCTGCCGCTCTCACCGGCACTCAGCACAGGGGCAGAGGTCTTCTCGACGACGGGCAGCGGGTTCCACACGCCCGTCTTCTCGTTGCTGGTACCGTCGCCGGCCAGCACGTTCTGGAGGGTGTACTGTGCCACCTCGTCGGCGGTCAGCGAGTTCTTGGCCTTGCCGGTCACCTTCTCCGTCTTGTCACCGTCCAGCCAGTACCAGTAGTCCTCGATGGACTCGTTGCTCATCTTGTTGCCGTTCTTGTCCCAGATGTCATAGACAGCCCATAGGGCAGGAATGCCTCCCATG
The DNA here is from genome assembly GCA_946185225.1 of uncultured Prevotellaceae bacterium. Classification (GTDB taxonomy): domain Bacteria; phylum Bacteroidota; class Bacteroidia; order Bacteroidales; family Bacteroidaceae; genus Prevotella. The sequence continues at coordinate 6,079 of CAMHIM010000096.1, read as the reverse complement.
GTCTCATGCCAGTAGCCGTCGTAGGCCTGCAGTTCCATCTGTGTGTGGAGGAACACAGTCTTGGGGTTGTTGTGCCAGGGGCGGCCCAGGTATATCTTTCCCTCCTCGGGGGTGAAGTAGGTGGACGTGATACGGGTGTTGTTGAACACGTAGCCCCAGCGGGTCTCGGCGGGATGGCTCGGTGCGACGATGTAGCCGCCCGTCTTGCGGTTGATGTTCAGCGTGGTGTTCTCGAACCACACGTCGCAGTCGCCATAGATGAAGTCCACGGCACCCTCGATGGTGGAGTTGTGCCAGTAGGCGCGCTTGTAGGTGCCGTTGGCCTTGTAGGTGTCCTGATAGGAGCGCACGTTCAGGTTGTTGAACACCAGGCGGTCGGCGTCGGTATTGATGCTCAGGGCCTGCGGTCCCTCCTTAGCCAGCTTGGTCCAGTTCTCGTTGTCAACGGTGATGTTCTCCATGTAGAAGTCATCGGCACCGGACTGAATCTCCAGCGTGGCACCGGCACTGACGTGGTACCAGGGGCGCGTGCGGTCCCATCCTGCCCCGCCGTCCAGACGGTCGCCGGCAATGGTCACCTTGTCGACGGCCTGTCCGATGAGGTGGATGTTGGGCTTGTTGACGTACACCAGCCGGCAGTCGTCATACTCGCTCTTGCCGCCCTCAATCTGCTCCTTTGTATCGTCCTTGGAGTCAGCAGGGTTCTTGTAGACAAAGCCGTAGCCGCTGCTGAACGTCTCGTTGGGGTCGTTGTAGTAGCCCTCCTTGATGAATATCAGATAGGGGCGTGCGTTGCTGGAGGGTGCGTCGTTGATGGCATCCTGAATCTTCTTGTACTGGGCGGGCATGTCAGCCGTGGCCTCCACCTTGTCGGTCTCGAGCGACTGGTCGACGATGGCGTCGAAGGTGCGGGCCTCGGGCTGCTGGCGCTGCATGACAGTGAAGGTCAGCGTCACCGCGGAGCCCTTGTTGCCCGAGCGGTCCTGTACGTAGCCCGCGGGCATGGTGAAGGTGTACGACTGTCCGTAGTCCAGTTTGAAGTAGTCGAAGCTCACCGAGCGGCTGCTCCACTGGGGGCTCAGCGGCTTCCCGTTGAGCATGGCACTGGCCGTGGCGTCACCAGCAGCCTCAATACGCTCGTCGTAGCTGACCGTGATGCGGCCGGAGGCACTCACACCGGTGGCTCCGTCGGCGGGCAACAGGGAGGTGACGACGGGGGCCACCTCGTCGGCCTCGACCTCAGCGGTACCGAGCACAAAGACGTTGCCCACGCCACTCTCCGAGTGGGCGCAGTACTTCAGTCCGTCGAAAGTGTTGTCGAAGGCATAGCCGCTGTTGAACACCTCGTCGCCTGTGCCGGTGATGCGCAGGTAGACGGTCTCCTGGCCGCTGGCCGCCTCAGGCAGCGTGATGCTGACGGGGTTGACGATGTTTTCCGTTACGGTCCAGGTGGCACCCTCAATGTCGGTGAAGGTGGTGCCGTCGGTGGAGTAGAGGGCCTTCCACTGTTTTGTGGCTGCGTTCTTGGCAGCCATGTCGGCCACGAAGGTCACGCCAGTGAAACCCTTGGTCGAGAACTGGTACTGCCAGGCAATGTCCTTCGTGTTGTAGCCGTTCTGGTAGAGGCCGTTGATGCCGTCCACGACGACTCCCTCACGGTTGCGCACCACGGGGGTGCCGCCGTCCTTGGTGTAGCACAGCGAGCCGTCGCTCACCTTGACGATGCAGGCTGAGTCAGCACGCTGGTCGTCCCATGAGAGGTCGGCGGGAAAGGGGTAGGGCTTCGTTGTCGTGTAGGCGTAGGTGTTGACTTTCGAGGCGTCGAACACGGCCACGAAGTCCTGCACCTCATAGCGGGCGGTCAGCTCCATGTCGCCGTTGACGGTCAGCGAGCGGGTGGCGGTAGTGCCTGCATTCTCGTTCTCGTCGGTCCACTGCATGAACTTCAGAATCTTGCTTTCGTTGGCTGTAGCCGTAATCTTAGTGCCGGCTTCGTACTTCCCGGCGTGGTCGTTAGGACTGAGGGTGATGCTGCCCAATGCGCGGTCGGCATCGTTGGTTACGCGGGTGCTGACGGTATAGACGGGGACAGCCTCGAAGACGGCCTTCATGGTCTTCTCGGCATCCATCGTAACGGTAGTAGTGGCCTCGGTGCTCACGGTGCTGCCCGCAGCGTCCTGCCACTCCACAAAGCGGTAGCCGAAGTTCTTCTTGGCGGTGAGGGTCACCTCGGTGCCCTCCTTGAAGGAAGTCAGTTCGGGGTCCACCTTGATGCTGCCGGCATCGGATGGCGTCACGCTGGTGTTCAGCGCGTACTTCGTCACCTGGGCGGCAGCACCGCTCACAGTGCCCGTTACCTTGATGTCATGGAAGCCAATCTCCTTCGTGTTACCCAGTGAGCAGAGGGCAATCTTGACAATGAGTGGGTGGTCGGCCGTTGCGGCCAGGCCGTTGATGCTGGCAGAGAAGTTGTTATAGTAGGGTGCGGTCTGGTAGGAACCGGGTGCCCATCCGGTGGCCAGCGACTGCTCGTTGTCGTCAACGGCCACGGCCACGTTCAGCGTACCGCCGCCCGTACCGATGCGGGAGGCACCGAAGGAGATGTTAGAGGGAAGGAACGTAAAGCCGTCGGCGGGACGGATGGTAAAGGTCATCGTGTTGTCGTCGGTCGTTGTCGAGGGCAGTGAGCTGCCGCTCTGGTTGTAGACCTTGTTGCAGACGTAGCCGCCCATGTCGCGGACACCGCTGATTTTCAGACTGCTGCCCATGCTGAAGCCGGGCGTCTCCATGGTGGCTCCCATCTCGTTGTTGCTGAACTCGGCATCCGTCTTCTCACTAACGAAAGGCCAGTTGACGGAGGCGTTCTCGATAGTGATGCCGGCGGCATCCTTGCTTTGTCCGTTGATGGACACGTCGGAGATACAAATCCAGCGTCCGCTATCGACATTCTTCGACCACGGATAGACGCGGATGAGCAATTGTTCACCCTCGTCGACAGTGATGATGTCCTCGCAGTTGATTTCGTTCCAGGTGCCAGTCAGAACACCAGAGGAAAAAAGGGTTTTACGGGTGACGAAGCCGTCAGTGGAGTAATATACATGGCACTGCAGCGAACCGCCTCCTTGGGCCTTGATCTTCATGGCGATGCCCGTGACGTCGAGTTTCTTGCCCTCGGGGGCTGTCACGGCATACTGCACATACTGTGTCGGGTCGTCGTCGATACCGGCAGTAGCCCACGCACCCGTCTTGCCGTCAGGGGCTATCAGGGCACCGAAGCCATTCACGTTCCCGTACTTCCCCAGCCCTTCCAGTTTGGCCGAGACAGCCGTCACGGCACCTGACACGGTGGCGTCATCGTTGGGCACCATCGGCCAGCTGACCGTAAAAGGGTTGCCGCCACCCAGTTCTTTGATGTTGACGGAGAGAGGGACGTCGACCTTTGTCTCGCCGAGGGTTCCCGTAATGGTGCCCTGGAACTTCCCGGTACTGGTAAGCACTACACGTGCGTAGATATTCTGAACGAGCGTACTATTCTGATAGTCCACGCTGAGGCTCGACTGCCAGTTGCTCTTGTCGGTGGAGAGCTGGATGCCCTCCGTGGCCGTCACGGCAATGGTACCGTTGGCAGGGGTAAGGCCGAAGCCGTTGACGGTCAGTTCCTTGACGACGGTCTGTCCCTTGTAGCCGTCACCAAGGTCAGCAGTAGCAGGTGTGATGCTCAAGTCAGTGGGTATGATGATGTCATCGGCCAGGATACCCTGCTCCTTCATCAGCTGGGCACAGAGACGGGCGACGAGCAAGGCACCTGTCGTGTTGAAGTGGGTAGAGCCGTCGCCGTCGAAGAGCTGTTCGTGACACTTGGCATCGCCGTAGCTCTCGTACAGCTCGGCGGTGGCTGTCGTCAAGTCGACAAAGGGCACGGACTTCTCCTTGGCCAGCTGCTCGGAGTGATAGGCGTAGTCCATGGTGTGGTCGTCGGCAGCTACCTTGTTTCCTGCCGTAGGGCCGCTGGCAGTCAGTATGCTGAACGAGTCGCCCAGGTCGTGACGCCCGTTGCGACGTATCTTGCCGTCGCTGCCGAAGTAGCTGCGGCACACGGGAGAGCAGATGACGGGTGTGGCACCCTTGGCCAGCACCTCGTCGACAATCTTACCCAGGTTTGCCTTATAGGTGGTCGAGGGAATGCTGCCGCGGAGGTCTACGGCGGCTGCCTTCGTGGCATCCCCGATACTCTCGTAGTAGGCCTTCAGCTGGTAGCCGTCCATGCCTCCGTTCTTCTCGTCGTTGTGACCGAAGGTGATGATGACGTAGTCGCCCGCCTGTACATTATTCTTTGCGTTGGCCCACAACTCGCTGTAGCCTGTATAGCTGTCGCGGCCGCCCCTGGCGTAGTTGACTGAAGTCCACCCGTTGGTGAGGAAGTTACCGAAGTACATGCCCCATCCGCGGGTGACGGTGGCACTCTCGTCGTAGGGTGCCATGGTGGAGTCGCCAAGGGTATGGACCTTCTTGGCTCCCAGGCTGGTCAGCACAATGCTGGACAGCGCAAGGCAGAGAAACAGAAATCTTTTCTTGTTCATTGTTTTAGTAGATTAGCATTCAGTATTTAGATTTTCACTGGTGCAAAAGTACTGCAAACAATGCAAGTAAAGGAGGAGAAAAACGTCAAGAGGGAGGATTTTCGCGTCAAAGTGCCTCTTTATACTCCGTGGGCGACTGTCCAGTGGTCTGCTTGAAGGCCCGGCTGAAGTATTTGGGGTCGTTGAAGCCGCAGTGGTAGGCAATGTCGGCTATGCTGTTGTCAGACTGACGCAGCAGCTGGCAGGCATGTTTGATGCGTGCCTCGCGGAGGAAGTCCAGCGGTGTCAGACCGACGAGTTGCTTCAACTTGCGCTGCAGTCCCGAGCGGCTGACGGCACAGGCTTCGGCCATCTGGCCTACGTCGGCATCGGCATTGCCGAGGTTCTCCTCCACGAAGCGGACGGCCCGCTGCATGAAGGCATCGTCCTCTGCCGACAGCAATGGCTGGGGTTGTGGCTGGGACTGTGGTTGTGGGGAGGTGGATTTTTCGAGCAGGGCCAGATATTGGGCCAGTGTCTCATGCTGCTGACGCTTGAGACGCCGTATGTAGAGTGTGGTGTAGGTAATGCCACTGGCCACGGCCAGTAGGACGAGGATGAGGAGTGCCGTAAACCATGCCGTCTCCGTGAAGCGTGGCTGTACGACGATGGTCAGTCGTCGCTCGTTTGGCGTCCAGACGCCGTCGCTGTTGGTGGAGTGCAGCCACAGACTGTAGGTGCCGGGCTTCAGGTCGAGCAGGGTGACGGTGTGGTCGTGGCCCAGTTGGTTCCATGGCGTGTCGTCGTCGCCTAACCGGAAGGCGTAGCTGATAGTCGATGCATTCGTGTAGTCGAGGGCGGCAAAACGGATGGTCAGGCTGCGCTCGTCGGGACGCAGCATTAAGGTATCCAGGTCGTTGACCGCCAGGTCCGACAGTCCTCCCTGGATGCTGATGCCCGTCAGGATGATGGGAGGACAGAAGTCCGACCGGTGCATCTGTCCTGTGCGGAGGATGAAACAGTCCTCCATGGAACCGATGAGCCAGCGCCCATCGCCCAGCCATAGCGGCTGTACTTCGGAGAAACGGTAGTCGTGGGCGAAGAACGAGGCGTCGAAGGCGGTACACAGGCCTGTGTGGAGGTCATAGCCGAAGAGCATGTTGCTGCTTGTCATGAGCAGGTGGTCGTGCCCGTCGGTGGCTATCGACAAGATGACGTCCGTAGCCCATCCGCCAGACACGGGCAGGCGGCGGAAGGACAGCGTGTCGGCCATTAGGGATGGGCTGACCACTTCGCATACACCACCACTCTCGGTGCTTATCAGCAACCGGCCGCCACTGGTCTCCAGAATGTCCATGGTTGCGTTGCAGGTGAGACTGGATGGACGGTGGGCCTCCCGGCGGTGTATATGGAACGTCATGTCCTGAAGGTCGGGCTTCAGCTGGGTGACCACCAGCCCCTCAGTGGTGGTTGCCAGCAGTACGTCGTCCTTCGTGAGGTGCAGGTAACGCATGCGGAAG
>CAMHIM010000095.1 GCA_946185225.1 uncultured Prevotellaceae bacterium | reverse complement strand
GACGGTGTACCCATCGAGGTGGCACTCCTCTACAACAGCGACTACTCGGAGAACATCCACTCCTACGTGAACAATATCAACACCATTGAAGGCGGTACCCACCTGACGGGCTTCCGCATCGCCCTGGCACGCTGTCTGAAGAAGTATGCCGACGAGGATGACCAGCTGCGCAAGCAGATCGAGAAGGCTAAGATCGAGGTGGCCCAGGACGACTTCCGCGAGGGCCTCACGGCCATCATCTCCGTGAAGGTGGCTGAGCCTCAGTTCGAGGGCCAGACGAAGACGAAGCTGGGTAACTCTGAGGTGAACGGTGCCGTGCAGAAGGCCGTGGGCGAGGCGATGACCAACTACCTGGAGGAGCATCCGAAAGAGGCCCACACCATCTGCGAGAAGGTGATTCTGGCTGCTACGGCCCGTATCGCTGCCCGCAAGGCCCGCGAGAGCGTACAGCGCAAGAACCCCATGACCGGTGGCGGACTGCCCGGCAAGCTGGCCGACTGCTCGAACAAGGATCCGAAAGAATGCGAGATATTCCTCGTAGAGGGTGACTCCGCCGGCGGCTCCGCCAAGCAGGGACGCGACCGTCACTTCCAGGCCATCCTGCCCTTGCGCGGAAAGATTCTGAACGTGGAGAAAGTGCAGTGGCACCGTGTGTTCGAGGCCGAGTCGGTGATGAACATCATACAGAGTATCGGTGTGCGCTTCGGCGTCGACGGCGAAGACTCCAAAGATGCCAACATTGACAAGCTGCGCTACGACAAGATTATCATCATGACCGATGCCGACGTCGATGGCTCACACATCGACACGCTCATCATGACACTCTTCTACCGCTTCATGCCTCAGGTCATTCAGGGAGGACATCTATACATCGCCACACCACCGCTCTACAAATGTACGTACAAGAAATTCTCTGAGTACTGCTACACCGAGCAACAGCGCCAGGCTTTCATTGACAAGTACGTGGCTGGCGACGAAAACGCCACAGCCCTGCACACCCAGCGCTACAAAGGTCTGGGTGAGATGAACCCTGAGCAACTGTGGGAAACGACAATGAACCCCGAGAACCGCTTGCTGAAGCAGGTTACCATCGAGAACGCCGCCGAGGCCGACGAGATTTTCTCCATGCTCATGGGCGACGACGTGGAGCCGCGCCGCGAGTTCATCGAGAAGAACGCCACGTACGCCAATATCGACGCATAGGGGACTAATAACAACAGAGGGCCCCGCACTGGTGCATGCACCGGTGCGGGGCCTGTTTTTTATTTAGCGGCCTCCCTGGCCAGAACACCTCATCTAGCCAGGCTAGAGAAGCAAGAGCATCTAGCCTGGCTAGAAAGACTAGAAAGGCTATAAGCCTTCATTACACGTACTCCTTCGCCTCCCTCTCGCCGCGTAGCACAGCCAAAGCATTCAGCCCCAGCGCCTCCATTTCGTCTTCGCCCGGAAAGACACGGACGGGAGCCACCCACTCTATGCGCTCACGCAGCCGGCTGATGATATACTCTGAGCGAGCCAGCCCTCCGGTAAGCAGGATGGCATCCACCTGTCCGAAGAGCACAGCAGCCTCACTGACGATGTTCTTCGCCACATGATAGAGCATGGCATTCAGCACCAGTTCTGCTCGAGTGTCACCATCGTTAATGCGCTCCAGGACCTCCTTCACATTATTCGTTCCAAGATGGGCGTTCAGTCCTGCCTGGCCGGCAATGCGCTTCAGCAACTGCTTCTCATTATACTTACCGCTGAAGCACAGACGGATAAGATCAGCAGCCGGCAGACTCCCTGCCCGCTCGGGAGAGAAAGGCCCCTCGCCGTCCAGCGCATTGTTGGCATCGACGGCCCGTCCCCTGTCGTGGGCAGCGATGGAAATACCACCCCCCATGTGACAGACGATGAGACGCAGGTCCTCGTACTTCCTGCCAACCTCTGCAGCATACCGCCTGGCTATGGCACGCTGGTTCAGGGCATGCCATATACAGATGCGCTGCATGAGCGGCGAACCGCTGATACGGGCATAGTCGTTCAACTCATCCACAATGCCCGGATCGGCAATAAACGACCGGCAGCCGGGAATGGATGAGGCAATCTCATAGGCAATCAGGCAGCCCAGGTTGCAAGCGTGATTGTGCAGGGCAATGCCGCTGTGCGTGTCGTCCAGCATCAGCTGATTGATTTCATAGACGCCACCGGCAATGGGCTTCACCAGGCCACCCCTCCCGATGACAGCATCAAAACGAAGAGGGATGCCCATCTCATGCAACTCATGAAGCACCAGCTGCTTACGGAATTCCTGCTGCTCCATCACATCGTCAAACTGCTTCAGTTCGTCAGCAGTATGGTTTATGGTGCGCAACACCTTGGGCTTCTCATCCTCATAGACCGCCATCTTTGTGGAGGTAGAGCCGGGATTTATCACTAATATCAGCATACCCATCTTAAATAGCAGCCAGGGCCAGCGAATAGTACTTGGATTCCGGAGAGTCTGCACGCGAAGACACTACACAAGGACACGTAGTGCCCTGCAGCACACCAGCCGTCTTGGCATAGGCAAAAAGGGTCAGCGTCTTATAAAAGACATTACCGGCTACAATGTCAGGGAATATCAGGGCGTCTGCCTGACCGTCAATGATGGAGTGGATGCCTTTCTCCCGAAGGCTGACGGCATCGAGCGAAGTCTTCAGGTCCAGCGGGCCATCAATGATACAGCGCCCGAACCTACCCGTCTGGGCCTCAGCAATAATATCCAGATAATCCTTGGTATAGGGAAAGGTCTTCTCGCTGACCTTCTCCGCACAGTGGATGAGCGAGATACGGGGTTCTTCAATACCGAGTGCGTGACATGCGTATGCAATGTACTCCACCTGCTGACGGCGCTGCTCTTTGGTCGGTACGGGAATAACCGCCGCATCGGTAAAGAACAGCAGTTTCTCATATTTAGGAATCTCGGCCACGGCAATATGCGTCAGCACACGTCCAGGACGAAGGATGCCGTTCTCCTTGTTCAGGATAGCACGCAGCAGGTTGTCGGTGTTAATCAGGCCCTTCATCAGGATGTCAGCCTTACCGCTCTTACAAAGTGCGACAGCGCGGCGTGCACACTCGTCCTTGTCTTCACCATCAATATACACAGGCTCAATAAAGCCCATCTCACACCCCTTCTCCACCGCATACCGGGTAGAAGCATCATTGGCACACACAACGGCCACTCGTTTTCGGTCGCCCCGCATCTGCAGGAAGGAAACCATGTCATTCAAAGTATTCATAGCTAACATATCTTGGGCAAAGATACGAAACAAAGTGGTAATAAACAAATACATTGGTTCTTTTTTTATGTCAAGTTTTTCGTCTGTTCATTTTGTCAAGTCGCCATTGTTCCTTATCTTTGTTCCGCAAAACAGTCAATTCACTCTAAACAGCAAGAATCATGGAAGTTATACAGAGCTTTACCATCGACCACACCCACCTGAAGCCCGGCATCTACGTGTCGCGCGAAGACAAGGGTTTTACCACTTTCGACCTGCGCATCACAGAGCCGAACCAAGAGCCAGCCGTTGCCCCGTCCGCCATGCATAGCATGGAGCACCTGATGGCCACCTGGTTCCGCAACAGCAAAGTGAAGGAGGATGTAGTGTACGTCGGCCCCATGGGATGTCTTACCGGCATGTATGTTATCATGACAGGAACATACTGCATAGAGGACATGCGTCGCCTGACCGTCGAGTGTCTTCAGTGGATTCTCGAACAGACGGAGGTACCCGCCACACGTCCTGAGGCCTGCGGCAATTACCTGTTACACGACCTGCCGATGTGCAAGTGGGAGTGCAGACGCTACCTCAACCGACTGCAGCATGACTTCCACTGTGAGTACACAAAACTGCAGGTTACGCTGGAAGACGGCAAGATTTTCGCCGATGCCTAAAAGGATGGTGTCGCTGCCACTTTTACAGGGCAAAAAAAACGGGCATAGAGGAAAAATAGGATAATTTTTTGTACGATTAGCAAGAAATCATTAACTTTGCACCACCAAATTAAAGAAAAACAGAAGACACATGGAACCATATCCCATTCCTGTAAGCGACATCAAGAAAATCAAGCAGTGGAAGAACTGCGGCTGGATAGACGACAGCATCATGCTCATTGACCATTTGGACGAGGTTCAGATTCCCGAGTCTCCCCGACGCATGAATTTCATTATCATGGGACTATGCACCCAGGGAGAGTTAAGCTACAAGCTTGATACCCAGGAACATACCATCAAGCCCGGCGACGTGTTTATCGTCTCCGAGCATCACGTCATCAGCGACTACAGTGCTACGGACGACCTCCGAGGTGGTTGTTTCCTGGTCAGCGTCAACTTCTTCCGCGAGGTCATACAGAACACGAGCGACCTGTCGGCCATATTTCTGTATGCACGCAACTTCCCCGTCATGCACCTGGAACAGAAGGAGGTGGAAACCTTCAAGAAGTACTTCACTGCCATCCGGGAACGCATCAATGACAACAAGAACCTCTTCCGCAAGGACCTTGTACGTACACTGCTGCTGGCCATGTTCTACGACCTGAGCAATGTCATCTATCACTTCCGCGAGGATACCGGCAAAAAGCACACGCGGGCTGATTTCATCTTCACCAAGTTCATCAAGATGGTTGAGGAGAACTGCCACTACGAACGCCGGGTTAGTTGGTATGCCGAACAGCTGTGCATCACGCCGAAGTACCTGTCAGAGAGTATCAAGACGGTAAGCAAACGTACTCCGAACGAGTGGATAGACAACTACGTCACGCTGGAATTGCGCGTCCTGCTGAAGAACACATCGAAAAGCATCAAGGAAATTGCCGAAGACATGAACTTCCCCAACCAGTCATTTATGGGAAAGTATTTCAAGGAACATGTCGGCGTGAGTCCGTCGCAGTACCGAAAGAAGTAACGGCTACAAGTAGCCTTGCTGACGAAGGTCATCGGCCACGTCGCACAATTCCCGGTACCACTGCTCACCGAAGCGGTGCGTCAGCGGACCTTCCAGAAAGCGATAGAGCGGGAGGTGCAGTTCACGGCCCTTGGCAATAGCGGCGCGGCACACAGCCCACTTATTATAGTTCAGCCCTACAAGTCCCCCCGCAAACTGTTTCTCACGGATAGGGTACAGGGCACAACTGATGGGCTTACAGAACGGAGTCTTCCCGTTTCTGTAAGCCTTTTCCAATGCACAGAGGCAGCAGCCGCTGACCTTCTCACCGGTGTCAAGCATCAGGTCATCGGTATATGTAAACACGCACTCCCGACCATCCACGATGCTGGTCACGAGGTCCCCCTCCTGATCGGTATAGGCCACGCCCTGACGGTCAATGACACTTTGCGCCCTGGTGGCCAGGTCGTTCCATACCGTGTCCAGACAGGCCTCTATTTCGCCGATTTCATCGAGGGTTACAGGAGCTCCGGCATCGCCTTCAATACAGCAGATGCCTTTACAGGCAGCGAGGTCACAGCAGAACTCCTCAGTCAGTATCTCAGAGGACAGCAGCACGCCGCCCACTTCCAGTATCGGGGGCAGTCTCTGCTCACGGGCAGTCTTCTCGGTTCCTGTCTCTTTCATCTGTCAGGTTTCCTTTTTTCCTACCATTTTATCGGCTCCATGCCATGCTCCTGCAGATATGCATTACACTGCGAGAAGTGATGGTTGCCGAACCAGCCGCCGCGATTAGCCGACAGGGGCGAAGGGTGGACGGACTCCAGCACGAGGTTACGTTCCTTGGGAATCATGTATGCCTTACCACGTGCATAACCGCCCCAGAGCATGTAGACCAGATGCTCGCGCTGAGCTGCCAAGGCTCTGATGGCGGCATCTGTGAACGTCTGCCATCCCAGCGTGGCATGGCTATTGGCATCATGGGCACGGACGGTCAGCGTTGCGTTCAGCAGCAGGACGCCCTGTTCGGCCCAGCGCGTCAGGTCACCCGACTTCGGGAGAGGCACACCGAGGTCATTCTGTATCTCCTTGAAGATGTTCTGCAGAGAGGGCGGAAACGCCACGCCGTCCTGCACCGAGAAGCTCAGACCGTGAGCCTGACCGGGCTCGTGATAAGGGTCCTGGCCGATGATGACCACCTTCACCTGGTCAAACGGACACAGGTTGAAGGCGTTGAAGATAAGTCTGCCCGGCGGATAGCATGTCGCGGCATTGTACTCTTTCCTAACAGCAGAGGTGAGCCCGAGAAAATAAGGTTTCTCGAACTCACCTCCAAGGTGTTGTTTCCAGCTTTGTTCTATCTTAACGTCCATCGTTAATCAGGTTCTCACCTGTCATGTCAGCGGGCTGCTCCAGTCCCATGATGTGCAGGATGGAGGGGGCCACGTCAGCCAGACGGCCATCCTTCACCGTGGCCGAGTTGTTGTTGGTCACATAGATGAAGGGAACGGGGTTCAGCGAGTGGGCGGTATTGGGTGTGCCGTCGGCATTGATGGCATTGTCAGCGTTACCATGGTCGGCAATGATGATGGCCTCGTAGTCGTTGGCCTTGGCAGCCTCGATGACGTCATGAACGCAATGGTCAACAGCCCATACGGCCTTGGCAATGGCATTATAGATGCCGGTATGACCCACCATGTCGCCATTGGCGAAGTTGACAACGATGAAGTCGTACTTGTTCTCGTTGATGGCAGCCACGAGCTTGTCCTTCACCT
>CAMHIM010000094.1 GCA_946185225.1 uncultured Prevotellaceae bacterium | reverse complement strand
CTATTTTTATGGATTCTACATTACACCGAAGTTTTATCGGACAGCAATAGTTTTTAGAGTTACATATTAATTATCATTACTTCCAATTCAGAACAAGTCTGAATGAGTGCCAGTGCCTGTGAACAAGAGTGTCAGTTCGTTATCATTCTGTTCCCATATCAGAAGCCAATCGGGTTTTAGGTGGCATTCCCAGCAACCACCGTATTGCCCGGAAAGTTTGTGAGGGTGGTAGCTCTTTGGGAGCCTACCGTCCGCTTCCAGCAAACGGATGGCGGTTTTGAGCAGTTCCATGTCATAGCCGCGCTTGCGACATCGTTCCGTGTCTTTGCGGAACGTCTTGGTCATTCTGATTTCGTACATATATGCTTAGATGCCTAACGACTTGAACATCTCTTCAGATGAAGAGAATCTCTCCACACGACCTGCCAGCTTGTCCTCCTGGGAACGCTGGTAACTGCTTTTTTCCTTTGGCGTGACCTTAGCGACAAGAACCCCTAACTCCTTCAAATAGTTCATGAGTGCCTTGCCGGTAGAGGTGCGTTCGTTCAATGTGATTGTATAAGTAGCCATAGATATAAATTTGAATGCGATTGTTACTGATTCATTACCATGATGTCTTTGGAACCGCCATGCTCACAAGGGGTCTGTCCCCGTGTAAGCATTAATAATATAGTCTCTCTTCATTATCCAAAAGCCAGCGGCTGGGACACCTCAAAGCGAAGGCCGAGGGCACTGAGGATGCGGAGGAACATGCCTGCACCAGGCTCAACACTGCCGTTCTCAATGCGGGAGATGTATGACTTGTTGGTGCCAACACGCTGGGCCAACTCCTGCTGTGTGACCTTCTCGCGTTTGCGGGCATCACTTATAATCTGTCCGACGCAATAGGCGTAAGCCTCCTTGCGAAAGGCTTCACGTTCGGACGAGCCGACTTTTCCATAGCGTTCGTCCATCATGGCGTCAACACTCATAATGTCATTTCTTTCCTGCATTAATATGATTCTTTCGCGATTCATGGATGCAAAAGTACAAAAAAGTTTTCATATCAAGCAACTTTTATGAAGAAAAGTTGCTAATTAGTGAAAAATATTTGACGGAAGAAGTTGCAAATTGCCAATTTTCCTGTCGTAGATGCAAGACGCTGTGCTGTGTCCGACGAGGAAGTTCGAGGCTTTAAAGACTACTTTTCAACGTCTGTTCTACGGCCTGGGCAATGGTTGTCATGCCAGCCTGAGTAGGGTGTCCTGTCTCGTCTTTCTCGATTCCTTGCGGGACGATGACGGGAATGTCGTAGTGGGCGCAGATGGCCTTAATGGACTCGCCGACGCGCTCCAATATATCGTTCAGCACGAAATAGACCTTGGCCTTTGGATAGGTTGTCTTCACCAGATTCAACAGATAGGCTGTGCCTGGGCGGAACAGCAGCAGGTCGTCGTTTGTCCAACCGTCGTATTTGTAGTCGCCCATGCTGTTGTCGTTATTGCATTCCATGCGACCATTTTCACGCTCGGCAGAATGACTAAACTCATTCTGCTCTCGCTCAATCAAATGGTTCCATTCGTCGTTGGTGCCTCCGCAGATGAGGATGATGTCTGGATTGCCAAGGTTGGTGCAGCGCGAGATGAACGATGTGCTTACCTCCATCTTGCGGCTCCTATCCCTCCAGTCCGGCAGCGTGTTGTTTGTCATCGTCGAACCACTATATGAGTTGTTGCACTGTAGAGTCGCTGGTCGAGGCTGAGCGACGACGTGATACGCACGCCACTCCTTTCGTTCTTAATCGTCAACTTTACGCTGTCACGCTCTGCCACATACATCGCCACATCGGCAAAGGTGGCCGTCCATACTGAATCGCTCTTGTTCGACAACAGACGAAAGAACTCCCACAACAGCCAAGGTTCTTCCCACTGATCCCATGCGGTGTATAGGCCGTGGCTCATGGTAACGCCCCATTTCCGACCCTAATTTCATGTTCGTTCTGGTGCGACCTTGAGTGACTGGCAATCTCGTGTCCTCGTGCATCCAGTTCGCGACGCCGATCCCAAGTCATTCGCGGTGCAAAGCGGTCATCCAGATTGCCGATAAATGCCCCGTTGATACAGAAGGTACCCTTCAGTCCGCAGCGGTCGAGATGTGGTGCTATCAATGTATAGTCTTCTTGAATACCGTCATCGAACGTCAGACTGACGGCACACTCACGGTCGTAACGGTATTGTGCCACGCTCACCTCTATCGCTTCCTTTTTCTTAGCCTCGCAGGGTATGGCAGCCAATACTGCTAAGATGAGAAATATAGTCAGTCTCTTCATTTCCTTAATATTCAATTACCTTATAGCCATTAGGACGTTGTATCTCGAAGGCGTATTGCGCATTGATGTTCTTCAGCACCAGCGTATGCTTCATGCCGGGCTGCATGTCTGGCAAGGCGATGTTCTGACGTTGTCCGTTGCCGTCCTTATAGTTTAAGGTATAGCCGCGCAGGGTGTACGAGGGGATGGTGTTCTTCACCTGCAGGGTGATACGGGCATCGTGGTCGCTGTTGTCCACGACAATCTGTCCGGCCAGGGCGTCGCCCGACTTCATCGAGTTGGCGGGCAGCACCTCGGTAATGTCGATGGGAGCCATCAGCTGGCGCAGCACGTAATAGGAGGCCTTAGGCGTGAGGTTCACCTTTGTCACGCCGTGGCGGCGGATGCGCCACTTGCCCAGTCCTTCCTCGCCCATCTGGGTGCGGTAGTCCTGCAGACAGAAGTAGATGTAGCCGCAGATGTAGTCGGTCTTCTGCCACTCCTTGACGTGGTAGAGCATGTCGTCGATGCGGGTGCCGTCGCCGCCCACGAAGGCCGGTTCGCAGAGTCCTGCCTCGGTGATGAGCATGGGTCGCTCGCCAATGGCCTCGCGGATGCTGGCCAGTCGCTGGGGCAATTCTTCGCGGTTGTTGCCGTGCCACGTGCCGGTATATTCGTTCCACGTCGGCAGGTCGAGCACCAGTGAGGGGTTGTCCTTCAGTTCCTCGTAGGTCTTGTTGCAGCATACGTCCATGATGCGCACGGGGTCCAGCGTGAGGGCAAAGTCAGCCAGCGCCTTGATCTCTTCCTGATTGCCCCACACCTCGTTGGAGATGCCCCAGCCATACAGACAGGGATGGTTGTAGTGAGCCTCTATCATCTCCTCGATGGCCTCGCGGGCCACCTGCCGCAGTTCCGGTGTCAGCGTCTGCCAGGCTGCTGCCACCACGACAGTTCCTCCTGTGCCAGGATGCCCATCTCGTCCATCAGCGTCAGCATCTGCTCGTCCTGCACCCAGTGGAAGCGGGTGATGGTGGTGTTCAGGTCTTTCATCGTGCGCACCGTCTGCTGCATGTAGCTGTATGGCTCGGCCATGCCGTAGGCGGGGTTGGAGCCAGGCATGTCCTCTATACCAGGCAACCGCACCTGCTCGTCGTTGAGCACCATCGAATGGCCCTCGATGCGGAAGTCGCGGAATCCGAAGTGGTCAGAGAGTATGTCGCTGCCAGGAATCTCGAACGTGAAGTCGTAGAGATTCGGATGATCGAAGTGCCACGGCTGTGGATTCTGAATCTCTATCGTGGTGGAGAACTGCTTGTCGGCTTTTTTCTTCGTGAGGCTCACGGCAGCATCATACACCGTCGCGCCCGTCTGACGGTTCCTTACCGTCAGATGGCCCTTCACGGTTTTCTGGGAATCGTCCCAGAGACGTACATCGAAGCGGGCAGTGCCGCCGTTTGCGGCAGAGTCCGCCTGTGGAGTCACATGCACATATCTGATTGTTTGCTTACCACTCACATGAAGTCTTACGCTGCGATAGATACCCCCGTCGTTGCTCCAGTCGAACGAGCGCTTGTAGGGCAGTTGCTGGTCGCTATAGGCATTTGAGGTGCGTACCTCAAGTGTGTTTTCTGTGTTGAAATTCAAATACTTCGTGATGTCGAAACTGAATGGCGTATAGCCCTTGCCGATATGCTCGCCCACCTTCTTGCCGTTCACGAAGACGACGGCATCGTGATACACTGCCCCGAAGTGCAGGCGAACCGTCTTGCCCTTCATATCAGCAGTTATCGGTAGCGTCCGCCGATACACCGCCTCCCCGGCATAGTCCTCCAGTTCCTCCATGATATTATATGTATGGGGAACATTCACCTTGTATTCCTTACCTTTGATGGTCATCAGCCACTCGCCGTCGAGCGATACATCCTTTTGTGCTTTCGCCGCCAGCAACGCACCCATGATCATCATGAAACACGCAATTCTCTTCATATCCATATAGTTTTAAATTTGTGTGCAAAATTACAAAAATCCCCGCTCATCCTTTATGGAAAAGCGGAGATTTTGATATGGACTATTTAACGGTTAATATCCTGCGTTCTGCTTGATGGCCGACTTCGACTCGTCGATGAAGGACTGGGGAATCCAGAAGCGGTTGTGAGCCTCGGTGACGGTGAAGTAGCTCTTGCCAGTGGCGTTGGCGGCGGCGATGCGCTCGCCGTTCGCGTCTGTCTGGTAGCCGTAGGTGTCGAGATAGTTGACGGCAGCGGCTGTCGATGACGGCAGATGGGGGTACGACTGTCCGGGTTGCACCAGGCCGTCGGTCTTGTAGACATAGATGTCACCCCACGTCTCCTTCCAGGCCTGATAGGGCTCGGGGATGAAGTCGGCATCGCGTGCCACCGTCTTGTTGCGGTAGAACGAGAAGTTGATGTCGGTAGTCCAGCCAAAGTTCTTCGTGTCGAAGTTGACCGTCGAGACCGCGAAGTCGATACCCGTAGAGCGGTACTGAGCAATGTGTAGTTGACACGACCGATGAAGGAGGCCATCTCGCTCGAGCCCTTACTGGACCAGATGTTCGGATTCTCCTGCTCCGAGGTGCCCATGTTGTGCATCAGCGAAGCGTCCGTCGGGAAGTTGTTGGCCACGACGCCCATACCGTCCCACGAGTCCTTCTTATACTCCCAACCGCCCATGACGCTCAGGTCGTGCTGCGTCGTCTTCATATCCACACCGCCCGTGGCACGGATGGTCAGGTCCTTGAAGGGCTTGTACTCCAAGTAGCCGCTCAGGAAGAGGTCGCGCGAGCGCGTCTCGTCAGTGATGCCAAGCAGCGACACGGGGTTGGGATAGATGTTCGGACGGATGGGGTTGTCACTCAGCTTGCCGTTCTCGTCGTAGACCCCCACGGCGGGGTTGAAGGTCATGGCCGAGTAGATGAGTGCGGCATTGTCCTGACGGGCATCGCCGAGCGGCACGTCGTGGTACTTCAGTTGCGTCCACGACAGGTTGACACCGGCCTTGAAGTTGTCGCCAAACTCCTGGTCGAGGTTCAGGCGACCCGTGATACGCTGCATGTCGTTGTTCTTAGCAATACCCTTGTGGTCGTAGAGACCTACGGAGAAGAGGTACTTCGTCTTCTCTGCACCGCCATTGACGCTGAGGTTGTGCTCGTTGACCACGCCCGTGCGCGTCACCTCGTCCATCCAGTCCGTACCGTCGCCCACGAAGGCATCAATCTGGCCCTGCGTGTATTTCTTCTCGTCACCACGGCCCAGCTCGTCGTACACCTTGTTCATCTCTGTCATGAAGTCGCGGGCTTTCATGAACTTGGGCTTGTCCTTCATCATCTGGAAGGCAACGGAGCCCGTATAGCTGATCTCGGGCTTGCCGCTCTTGCCGCGTTTCGTGGTGATGAGGATCACACCGCCGGAAGCGTCGCTACCGTAGATGGCGGCTGCCGAGGCATCTTTCAGCACGTTGATCGTCTCGATGTCGTCAGGATTCAGGTTGATGAGTCCGTTGTCCTTGTCGCTGCCGCTGTAGCCCGTGCCCGAGCCGACGGTATTGGTGGCCACCTGGGGCACACCGTCGATGACGATGAGGGGCTTCTGCCCCGACAGACCGCCGCGGATAGCGATGTTCATCGATGAGCCTGGCGAGGCAGAGTTCGAGGTGATGTTCATGCCGGCAGCCTTACCACGCAGCATCTCACCCAATGAGCCAGTGGCAGCCTTCTCGATCGTCACGGGCACCACGTAGCCCGCCTTGTTCATCAGTTTCGACGAGACGTAGGGCGAGCAGCCGAAGATGTCGGCCGACATCGTCTTCGTCGGTACGATGTACAGCTGGTAGCCATCCTTGTCGGCATAGAACGAGCCCTGATACTGGTAGGCACCCTGGCGGGTCAGCGGCATGTAGTAGCCGTCTAAATAGTCGGAGGCATTCTCAGCGGCGTTCACCATCCACATGATGGGGTAGTCGCTGATGGGATCCTCATCCTCCGCCAGCATCACGACGAGCTGCTGCCAGTAGGTCTGCTCGTTGCCAGCCTCATCGGCGATGGTGACCGTCAAGGGGAAGGTATCCGCCTGCGGAATCTGGTAACGCTCAACGACCTGCACTTCAATGCCCTGCACACAACCTTTCGTCAGCACCTGAGGCGTGGCAGTCACGGCTGTGCGCTTGCCGTTCACTTCCACGAAGCCCTCGCCCGTGCCTTTGGCATAGAACTCCAGCGAGTAGATACCGTCGGCCAGGCCTGTCAACGTCTGCGTGCCGCCGGCCGAGAAAGCCCCCATCGGTACGCTGGTCAAGCTGACGGCGGCAGGCTGGTCGTCTAAGACGCCCGGTGTTTCCTGCGAGCAGCCGACGAGGCCAATGACCATCAGCGATAAAAATTATTGCTGTCCGATAAAACTTCGGTGTAATGTAGAATCCATAAAAATAGGGG
>CAMHIM010000093.1 GCA_946185225.1 uncultured Prevotellaceae bacterium | reverse complement strand
AGAGCCTCAGGCAGGTGCGTGCCACACGCGACGAGGCTGCCTGCCAGGCTGCCCTGAAGGCCATCACCGACTGTGTGCGCGACTTCAACGAGGGCCGCAAGTCGGAGCACAACCTGCTCGACCTGGCCGTCAAGGCTGCCCAGCTGCGCTGTACGCTGGGTGAGATTTCAGATGCCTGCGAGAAAATCGTGGGCCGTTATAAAGCAGTAATCAGAACCATTTCAGGCGTGTATAGTTCAGAATCAAAGAACGATAGCGACTTCGAGTTGGCTTGCAAGCTGACTGATGAGTTCGCAAAGAAGGAAGGTCGCCGTCCACGTATCTTCATCGCAAAGATGGGTCAGGACGGACACGACCGTGGTGCAAAGGTAGTGGCAACGGGTTATGCCGACTGCGGTTTCGACGTTGACATGGGTCCGCTGTTCCAGACCCCTGCCGAGGCCGCCCGCGAGGCTGTCGAGAACGACGTCCACGTAGTGGGTGCCTCGTCGCTGGCAGCCGGTCACAAGACGCTCATTCCACAGTTGATTGAAGAGCTGAAAAAGCTTGGACGTGAGGATATTATGGTTATTGCCGGCGGTGTCATTCCCGCTCAGGACTACGACTTCCTCTACCAGAGCGGCGTGGCAGCCATCTTCGGTCCTGGTACCTCTGTAGCCAAGGCTGCTGTAGAGATGATGAAGATACTCCTTGACCAGGAGTAGACGGTTCTTCAGAACTTTATAAGTAAAGGGCAATCTGCTATTGCTGCAGGTTGCCTTTTGTTTTTTTTTGAAAGCGCCGGACTTTCGGGTTGAAAGTGCCGGACTCTCGCGGCGAGACGAGAAAGGCTTGTCAAAAGATGCCGCAAGATGATGTGCCGAGCGAAAATAAATAGCGATTTTTTTTGCTGTTCGCTTGAGTTTACTTATCTTTGCAAAGATTTTACGTACTACACCGATGACAATTATCATAGTGCTCTTACTGGTTCTTGGCTACCTGCTGATAGCCACGGGCCACCTGACCAAGGTTAACAAGGCGGCTATCGCCATGTTTATCGGCACGGTGGGGTGGGTGGTGTACATCTGCTGGGGCACCGACTTTGTGATGGCCATGCATCCTCATGAGTATGCTGACTTCCTGAGCGGCGGCGAGCCCTCGAGCGATGCGGTGAAGTACTTCATCTGCGACAACATTTTTCTGAAGTACGTGGGCAAGGCGGCTGCCATTGTCATGTTCCTGCTGGCTACGATGTCCATTATCGAACTGCTGAACAATAACGGCTGCTTCGACTTCGTGAGGGAGTGGATGCGAACGCGCAGCTCCCGCCGACTGCTGTGGGGCATGACATTTTCCACCTTTGTCATCTCGGCCAACCTTGACAACCTGACGACGACAACGATGATGCTGGTCATCATGCACGACATCCTGAAGAACCGGCGGCAGCGCATGCTCGTGGGGACGGCTATCGTGCTGGCGGCCAACAGCGGTGGCTGCTTCACGGTGATAGGTGACCCGGCAGGACTCATCCTGTGGGGCAACGGGGCGGTGACGGCAACCAGCTTCTCGGCATCCTTGTTCCTGCCCGCCCTGGTGGCATGGGTGGTGCCTACGTGGCTGCTCGGACGCCGTCTGCCCAGCCGGCTGGACGTGGAGTGGGGCGTGGCTCCCTACAGGGGCGACGACACTAACCTGAACCGCTGGCAGCGCTTCGTGATGCTGGTGGTCGGCATCGGCGGCCTGTGGTTCATCCCTACGTTCCATAACATCACCAAGCTGTCGCCCTTCCTGGGTGCCCTGTGCGTGCTGTCGGTGCTGTGGGTAGTCAACGAAGCCTTCAACCGCCGTCTGATGGATGCCGACCAGATGATTCACCGCCGCGTGCCGCGCGTGCTGCAGTATGGCGCCATCCAGCAGATGCTCTTCGTGATGGGCATTATGATGGGCATGGGCGTCATCGTGGAAACGGGCGTCTTCGGCGACGTGTCGGCGTGGATAGACTACCATATACATAATGTATGGGTAGTGGGCATCGTCTCCGGGCTCCTCAGCAGCATGGTGGATACCTTTACGATAGCTGTCAGCAACCTCTCGCTCTACCCCGTGCTGGAACGCATGCAGCTGTACCAGTGGGCCGATGCCGACTATATGTACAACTTCATCCAGAACGGACCCTACTGGCTCGTCATCCCCTTCTGTACCGCCATCGGCGGCTGTCTGCTGTCGGTGGGAAGCACCAGTGGCCTGGCACTGATGAAGATGGAGCACGTCCGGCTGGGATGGTACCTGAAGAACTGCACACCCGTCATTGCCGTGGGATGGCTGTTGGGGCTTGCGGTACTGTGGCTGGAGCTGTACTGGTTATGAGAAGACGACGGCGCAGGATTTTTTTTTCAGAAAAATCACGAAATCCTTTCCCGTTCGGAAGATAATCACTATCTTTGCAGATAACTTAAGATTTCAAAACAACAATAATTAAAAACATAACATCCTATGACACAAATTACCGGTCACATTTCTCAGATTATCGGCCCTGTCATTGATGTCTATTTCGACACGAAAGGCCAGGATGCTGAGAAAGTGCTTCCAAAGATTCACGAGGCTTTGCAGATCGATCGTGGCGACGGGCGCCAGCTCATCGTTGAGGTGCAGCAGCACATCGGCGAGGATACGGTGCGTTGCGTGGCTATGGACAATACTGACGGTCTGCACCGCGGCCTGGAGGCCGTGCCGATGGGGTCACCTATTGTGATGCCTGCCGGCGATCAGATCAAGGGTCGTATGCTGAACGTTATCGGCCAGCCTATCGACGGTATGAAACAGCTCAACATGCAGGGCGCCTATCCCATCCACCGCGAAGCACCTTCCTTCGAGGAACTGTCAACGAAGAAGGAAATCCTGGCAACGGGTATCAAGGTCATTGACCTGCTGGAGCCCTATATGAAGGGCGGTAAGATTGGTCTCTTCGGCGGTGCCGGCGTAGGAAAGACGGTGCTCATTATGGAGCTTATCAACAACATCGCCAAGGGGCACAATGGCTTCTCCGTCTTCGCTGGAGTAGGAGAGCGTACCCGTGAGGGTAACGACCTCATCCGCGAGATGCTGGAATCGGGCGTTATCCGCTACGGCGAGAAGTTCCGCGAGGCAATGGAAGAGGGCAAATGGGACCTCAGCCTTGTCGACCCAGAAGAACTGAAGAAGAGCCAGGCAACGCTGGTCTATGGCCAGATGAATGAGCCGCCGGGGGCACGTGCCTCTGTGGCCCTCTCCGGACTGACCGTTGCTGAGAGCTTCCGCGACGGCGGAGGTAAGGACGGTGGTGCTGCCGACATTCTGTTCTTCATTGACAACATCTTCCGTTTCACCCAGGCAGGCTCAGAGGTGTCCGCCCTGCTGGGACGTATGCCTTCAGCCGTGGGTTACCAGCCGACGCTGGCCTCGGAGATGGGTGCCATGCAGGAACGTATCACCTCGACAAAGAAAGGCTCCATCACCTCCGTACAGGCCGTGTATGTGCCTGCCGACGACCTGACGGACCCGGCTCCTGCCACCACCTTCACGCATCTGGACGCTACCACGGTGCTCGACCGTAAGATTGCCGAGCTGGGTATCTATCCTGCCGTTGACCCGCTGGGAAGTACCTCGCGCATCCTCGACCCGCTGATTGTGGGCAAGGCTCACTACGACTGTGCACAGCGTGTAAAGGAGATTCTGCAGCGCTACAAGGAACTGCAGGACATCATCGCCATCCTCGGCATGGACGAGCTGTCAGACGAGGACAAGCTGACGGTGAACCGCGCCCGTCGAGTACAACGCTTCCTCT
Source organism: uncultured Prevotellaceae bacterium (assembly GCA_946185225.1). Taxonomy (GTDB): domain Bacteria; phylum Bacteroidota; class Bacteroidia; order Bacteroidales; family Bacteroidaceae; genus Prevotella. The sequence goes on along the minus strand of CAMHIM010000093.1, from coordinate 3,041 downwards.
CTCAGCCCTTCACGGTGGCCTCGCAGTTCACGGGACTGCCTGGCGTGATGGTGCCCATTGAGGAGACCATCAGGGGCTTCAACGCCATCCTTGACGGCGAGGTGGACGACCTGCCTGAACAGGCATTCCTGAATGTAGGTACGATAGAGGATGCCAAGGAGAAGGCAAAGAAACTGTTGGAAGCTGCAAAGGCTTAAAGTCAATGACTAAAAGTTGAGTTATGCTGAAGCTGAAGATTGTTTCGCCAGAAAAGATAGAGTTTGCCGGTGAGGTGGAGAGCGTCAAAGTCCCTGGAGTGCAGGGCAACTTCGAAATTCTGACAGGCCATGCTCCCATCATCTCGACGCTCGGCAAGGGCGTGGTGGAGTATGACGGCTGCCAGCTGCCTGTCTCCGGTGGGTTCGTAGAGGTGCAGAAGAACGTCGTCTCGCTCTGCGTCGAGAAAGCAGAGTAAGAAGGACTGTTAGAAGACTGAACATTGAGTATCGTCCTGACAGCCCTGTTCTTCACGCTCCTGGGAATTGCCTACGTCAAGGGGTACGACCTTGTCAGACAGCGTTCACCGGAGCATCTCGTACACTTCTACCTCATTATGGCAACAGTACGCATGTTGCTCGCCGCTACGGTGGTTGCGCTCTACGTGCTGCTTGCTGCCGACAGGGATGATGCCGTCCGCTTCTCGGTCGTCTTCATGGCGATGTACGCAGTAATGATGGTGATAACCTTGTCGATGAGGCATTGAAAAATGAACGTTGAAGATTAGCTGCATAAGGCTACTATGAATAGTGAATTATGAATTTTGAACTGAATGTAAAAAGACTGCTCTGTCTGGCGCTGATGCTGCTGGCAATGGCTCCGGCGATGAAGGCGGAAGACTTTTCGGCCAAGGAGGTGGTGCTTGAGCATATCAAAGACTCGCACGACTGGCACGTGACCGACCTGGGCGACGGCAAGTCACTGGTCATCCCCCTGCCCGTCATTGTGAACAGCTCTACGGGGTGGCACGTGTTCTGCTCCTCCGAGTTTGAACATCATGCAGACCAGGACGGCTTGCGTCAGGGCCCCTACGGACTGGCCATTGCCACGGAAGGTGAGCATGCGGGAAAGATTGTGGAGAATGGTTCCCCCGTTCTCGACCTCTCCATCACGAAGACCGTAGCCGTGATGTTCATCAATGTGGTCATCCTGCTTTGCTGCATCCTGCTGAGTGCCCGCTGGTACAAGAACCGCAAGGCCAGCGACCCCGCTCCCGGTGGATTCGTTGGCTTCATTGAGATGCTTGTGATGTATGTGGTGGATGAGATTATCAAGCCGGGGGTTGGCAAGGGGTACGAGAAGTATGCGCCCTACCTGCTGACCTGTTTCTTCTTCATCTTTACCTGCAACGTGATGGGACTCATCCCGTTCCCTCCAGGCTCTGGCAACGTGACAGGCAACATTGCCGTAACGTTTTTCCTGGCCCTCTGTACGTTCCTTATTGTACAGTTCTCGGGCAACAAGCACTACTGGAAGGACATCTTCTGGCCTGACGTGCCAACATGGCTGAAAGCCCCAATCCCCATCATACCCGTCATAGAGTTTGTGGGTATCTTCACCAAACCCTTTGCTCTGATGATCCGACTCTTTGCCAACATGATGGCCGGTCACGCCATCGCAGTTGCCATCACTTGCATCATCTTCCTTGTTGCAAGTCAGGCAGTGGCAGTCCAGTTGTCCATGTCGGCCCTGTCGGTGGTGATGAGTGTCTTCATGATGTGTCTGGAGTGTCTGGTGTGCTTCATCCAGGCAATGGTCTTCACCATGCTCTCAGCAGTGTTTATCGGCCTGGCACGTGTTGAACCGGAACATGAATAACAACAAATCGAGGTTTCGAAATATCAAAATCAATAACAATTAAAAACTTAAAGAATTATGATTACAGCATTATTGGCAGCAGAAGGTGTTGCAAAGTTGGGCGCCGCAGTGGGCGCAGGTCTCGCAGCAATTGGCGCAGGTCTCGGTATCGGTAAGATTGGCGGTCAGGCCATGGACGCTATGGCCCGTCAGCCGGAGGTGATGAACAAGTTGTTCACAAACATGATTGTGGCAGCCGCCCTGATTGAGGGTGTAGCACTGTTCGCCGCCGTTATCGCTTTCCTCTGCATCTAAGCGAAGACAAACAAGGTAAACAAGTAAAAAAGGTAAAATTCAGCGTATGGATTTATTGATTCCGAGTACTGGACTGTTGTTCTGGATGACCATTACCTTCCTGGTGGTGTTCGTCCTGCTATGGAAGTTCGGCTTTCCCGTCATCACTACGATGGTGAAGGAGCGCCAGGCTTTCATCGACGACTCATTGCGCAAGGCGCATGAGGCCAACGAGCGACTGGCCAATATACAGAAAGAAGGTGAATCCATCCTCCAGGAGGCTCGCGAGAAGCAGGCTCAGATACTCAAAGAGGCTGCCGATACCCGCGATGCCATTGTAGAGAAAGCCCAGGACAAGGCCCGTCAGGAGGGTGCCCGTCTGCTGGAAGAGGCCCGTGTGGCCATTGAACAGGAGAAGAAGGCCGCCATTGCCGACATCCGCAAGCAAGTAGCTACGCTCAGCGTCGAGATAGCCGAGAAGGTTCTCCGTCAGAACCTCAAGGACGACAAGGCGCAGATGGATCTCATCGACCGTATGCTGGATGAAGTTTCTACTGACAAATAACAGAAGTAACGTATGGATATAGGAGTCATATCGGTTCGCTATGCACGGGCGCTTTTGAAGAGTGCCACGGGGCAGAAGCTTGACGAGGCCGTGTATCAGGAGATGCTGCTCTTGGCCAAGAGTTACATCGATGTGCCGCAGCTGCGTCAGACGATAGCTGGCCCGATGCTCTCGAAGGAAAAGAAGGAAGAACTGCTGCTGACGGCTGTCGGCGGCAAGCCCACCTCTCTGACCAAAGCCTTTATCCAGCTGGTGCTGAAGGAAGGCCGTGAGCCGGTGATGCAATTCATCGCCAATTCGTACGTCACGCTCTATCGTCAGCAGAAGAACGTCATCCGTGGACGTCTCA
>CAMHIM010000092.1 GCA_946185225.1 uncultured Prevotellaceae bacterium | reverse complement strand
CGGCCGCAAGGTCGTCGTCACCAGCATCATCGACAATCTCCTGAAGGGAGCCGTCGGCCAGGCCGTCCAGAACATGAACCTCATGTGCGGCACTGACGAGCGTGCCGGCCTGTGCCTGAAAGCCTCCGCCTTCTAAGGGAGCAAAGTCGGCTTTTGCTCCCTTCAACATCCGGCTTTGCGCCCTTCAAAGTCGGCTTTTGCATCCTTCAAAGTCGGCTTTTGCATCCTTCAAAACCGGCTTTTGCATCCCGCAAAGCCGGCGCCCTTTTTGCGTATAATTATACAAGAAGCCACGGATTATTGCAAAAAAGACGAAAATACGTCACCTTTTTCTTCTTCAAGTCAGATTTTTGCAGTACCTTTGCCGAGTTAAACCATTGTAATGTCATCAACATGAAACCATTCGACGTTTACCCCCTCTTCGACGTGAATATCGTGAAAGGGCAAGGCTGCAAGGTATGGGACGACAAAGGCCAGGAATATCTGGACCTGTACGGCGGACATGCCGTCATCTCCATCGGCCACTCCCACCCCCACTATATCCAGAAAGTAACAGAACAGCTGAACCGCATCGGCTTCTACTCAAACTCAGTCATCAACAAGCTGCAGCAGCAGCTGGCCGAACGGCTGGGCAAGGTCTGCGGCTATGACGACTACCAGCTGTTCCTCATCAATAGCGGTGCCGAGGCCAACGAGAACGCACTGAAGCTGGCATCGTTCAAGACAGGGAACACCCGCGTGCTGTCGTGCGAGAAAGCCTTCCACGGCCGCACCTCGCTGGCCGTCGAGGTGACGAACAACCCGAAAATCATAGCCCCCATCAACGACAACCACCATACCCGCTTCCTGCCGCTGAACGACCTGGAGCCTTGGGTACGTGAGCTGTCGAAAGGCGGCGTGGCTGCCGTCATCCTGGAGTGCATCCAGGGAGTAGGCGGCATCCAGATGGCCACGCCCGAATTCGCCCAGGGGCTGGCCTACGCCTGTAAGCGCTATGGGGCAGTGCTCATCTGCGACGAGATACAGTGCGGCTACGGACGTAGCGGCAAGTTCTTTGCCCACCAGTGGCTCGGCATCAAGCCTGACATCATCACCGTTGCCAAAGGCATCGCCAACGGGTTCCCTATGGGCGGCGTACTCATTTCACCCGACTTCCAGCCTGTCTACGGACAACTCGGAACCACCTTCGGAGGCAACCACCTGGCCTGCGCCGCAGCACTGGCCGTGCTGGACGTCTTCGAGCAGGAAAACCTGGTGGAGAACGCCCGCGTCGTGGGCGACTACCTGATGGAAGGCATCAGGAACATCGGCAGCTCACACATCAAGGAGGTCCGCGGCCGCGGCCTGATGATTGGCATCGAACTGGACATGCCCCACGCCATGGTGCGCAAGCCCCTCATCAAGCGGGAGCACTGCTTCACGGGCTGTGCAGGGCAGAACATCCTGCGCCTGTTGCCACCCCTGTGCCTGACAAAGGCTGAGGCCGATGACTTCATCGAAAGGCTGATAAGAGTTGAACCCGAGGAGTGAGAAGTTAAGAAGTTAGAGAAGTTAAGATAGCATTATGAAGATAGCAGTGATTGGGGCAGGTGCCATGGGCGGCGCCACCGTAGAGGGGCTCATGAAGGCCCGCTACTTCAAACAAGAGGACATCACCGTGAGCGACCCTGCCCAGCAGGTGCTGGACAAGTTCTCCGGCAAGGGCGTCACGACAACTACCGACAACCGCAGCGCCGCAGCAAACGCTGACGTAGTTTGCGTCTTTGTCAAACCGTGGCTCGTGGAACGCGTACTGAAAGACATCAAGCCGGAACTGAATCCGCAAAAGCAGACACTTGTCGTCGTTGCCGCCGGCGTCAAGTCGGCCAGCATCCAGGAATGGCTGGGCGAGCAGTGCCCGCCGCTGTTCCTTGTCATACCAAACATCGCCATCGCCCAGCTGGCATCAATGACGTTCATCGTCCCCTGCGGCAACGCTCCACAGCAGAACACCGACCTGGTGGAGGGAATCTTCGCCAAGATGGGCACGACACTCCTTACCGACGAGGCGCACCTGGCTGCCGGAACGACACTGGCTTCCTGCGGCATCGCCTACGCCATGCGCTACATCCGTGCTGCCGCAGAAGGAGGCGTAGAGCTGGGCTTCAAGGCTGACGACGCCAAGAAGATTGTCATGCAAACGATGAAAGGTGCCGTGGAACTACTGGAGGCTACAGGACTGCACCCAGAGGCAGCGATAGACCTGGTGACGACACCAGGCGGCGTAACCATCAAGGGACTTAACGAGATGGAGCACGCCGGATTCACATCGGCGGTGATACGTGGACTGAAAGCAGGAGCAAAATGAAGTTAGGAAGTTAGAGAAGTTAAGAAGTTAAGATATGGACGACCAACTAAAACAGATAGGCGAGCGACTCCGCGGACTGCGTGACGTGCTCGACATCCCCGTGAGCGAGATGGCGGAGACCATCGGCATTGACACGGAGAAGTATGAAAGGATTGAGCAAGGAGAACTGGACATCACCATCTCGAACCTCATGAAGATTGCACACAAGTACGGAGTATCAACGGAAGAGCTCATCTTCGCCGAGTCACCACACATGAAATCGTACTACGTGACACGCAAGGGCCAAGGCATGAGCATCGAACGCACGAAAGCCTACAAATACCAGTCGCTGGTCGGCGGCTTTGTGAACCATAAAGCCGACGTCTTCATCGTAACCGTCGAGCCCAAGCCGGGTGTACGCACCATCTACAAGAACACTCATCCCGGACAGGAGTTCAACCTCGTACTGGAAGGAAAGATGGAGCTCTACATCGGTGGCAAGACCATCGTGCTGGAGGAAGGAGACAGTATCTATTTTGACGCCACGAAGCCGCACGGCATGCTGGCCATCGGTGACAAGCCCGTCAGATTCTTAGCATTTACGGTAGAATAAACGAAAAAATGGTAGAAAGATTTTTGAAGCAGACAACGTTCACGTCTGTAGAGGATTACAATAAGAACCTGGAGTTCATCATTCCAGAGAACTTCAACTTTGCCTACGACGTGATGGATGCCTGGGCTGAGGAGGCCCCCGAGAAGCTGGCCATTCTTTGGACAAACGACCAGGGGGAAGAGATTCGCACCACATACGGCGAACTGAAGGAGCAGACCGACCAGGCCGCCTCCTATCTGCAGAGCTTAGGTATTGGAAAGAACGACCCCGTGATGCTCATCCTGAAGCGTCACTATGAGTGGTGGGTTATCATGCTGGCACTGTGTAAGATTGGCGCCATTGTGATTCCTGCCACCCACATGCTGACCAAGCACGACATCGTGTATCGCAACACGCGCGCCTCGGTGAAGGCCATCATCTGTGCCAAAGACGACTATATTATCAGCCAAGTTAAACTGGCCATGGCCGAGAGCCCCTCTGTGAAGCAATACATCACGCTGGGCGATGAAGAGGGGTTCCACAACTGGAAAAAGGAATGGCAGCAGGCCCCCCAGTTTGTACGTCCGGCCTTTGTCAACGAAAACGACGACACGATGATTATATACTTCACCAGCGGCACCAGCGGCGAGCCGAAAATGGTGGCACACGACTACCTCTACGCCATGGGCCACCTGACGACAGGCGTCTTCTGGCACAACCTGCATGAAGGAAGCCTACACCTTACCGTTGCCGATACCGGCTGGGGCAAGGCCGTATGGGGCAAGTTCTACGGACAGTGGTTTGCCGGTGCTACGGTGTTCGTGTTTGACCACGAGAAGTTCAATGCCGACACGCTGCTGCGCCAGATGGAGAAGTACAAAGTCACGAGCTTCTGTGCACCTCCCACCATCTACCGCTTCATGATTCGCGAAGACCTGTCAAAATACGACCTGTCTTCACTGCAATACTGCTGCACGGCCGGTGAGGCACTGAACCCCGCCGTGTTCGACAAGTTCTACGAGAAGACAGGTATCAAGATGATGGAGGGCTTCGGTCAGACCGAGACAACCATGACGCTGGGTACCTTCCCCTGGATGACACCGAAGCCCGGCTCCATGGGTATTCCCAATGCCCAGTACGACATAGACCTGCTACGTGCTGACGGCACCAGCTGCGAGGATGGTGAAAAGGGTGAAATAGTGATTCGTGTAGGCGACAAGAAACCCATCGGTCTCTTCAAGGGTTATTATCGCGACGAGGAGAAGACGCGCGAGGCCTGGCACGACGGAATCTACCACACGGGCGACATGGCTTGGCGCGATGAGGACGGCTACTACTGGTTCGAGGGCCGCATTGATGACGTTATCAAGTCGTCAGGCTACCGCATCGGCCCATTCGAGGTGGAGAGCGCGCTCATGACGCATCCCGCTGTTGTAGAATGCGCCATCACCGGCGTTCCCGACGACATCCGCGGTATGGTGGTCAAAGCCACCGTCGTACTCGGCAAGGAGTGGAAAGACAAGGCTGGTGAAGACCTTATCAAGGAGTTGCAGCAGCATGTCAAGAAAGAGACCGCCCCCTACAAGTATCCCCGTATCGTGGAGTTCGTTGACGAACTGCCGAAGACCATCAGCGGAAAAATCCGCCGCGTGGAAATCCGCAAGAAGGACACTGAGAAATAAAGAAATGAAGCAAAGTATTACTCTCGGAGCCATAGCCGTTATTCTGCTGGTGCTCTATACCACAACCATGACCAGCGCACTCCTTCCTTTATGCGTTGTGTTCGTTGTGGCATTCCTCATTGAGCTGTTCCGCAAGCACCACACCGAGGAGATCGTCAAACCATCAGCACTCACTGTCGACGACCTCACAGCAGAATACGGAGAGCCCGACGACATAATACTGGTGAATGCGACACGCGCCAACGAGGCTATGGGAGTGATTCTGGCTTACAAGGACTTCTTCGTCGTGGAAGGCCGCCGCATCGACAAAAGCAAAATCCAAGACGTCACCTTCAACAATAGCGGCACGCCCTACACTCCGAATGAATACCAAGTCATCATCGTCACCGGAAGTTCACAGAATGACTACATCCACATTAACACCGGCTACGATGCCACCTGGACAAAGGACGTGGTAGAACTCATCAAAAAGAATCTGTAAGAAAATGAAACGAATCGTTGTAAAGATAGGCTCCAACGCGCTGACCCGTCCCGACGGTCGTCTTGACGTGACGCGTATGTCGGCTCTGGTCGACCAGATAGCATGGCTCAGGTCACATGACTACGAGGTAATCCTTGTGTCGTCGGGGGCCGTGGCCTGCGGCCGAAGGGAGCTAAAGGCCACGCATGAGCTGGACTGCGTCGAGCAGCGCCAGCTGTTCTCGGCACTGGGTCAGGCCAAGCTCATCGGACTCTACTACGACCTGTTCCGCGAGTACCACATCCATGTGGGGCAGGTACTGACAATGAAGGAGAACTTCCAGCCGGGCGAGCAATACCGCAATCAGCAAGCCTGCATGCGCGTGATGCTGGAGAACGGCGTACTGCCCATCGTCAATGAAAACGACACCGTCTCTGTTACTGAGCTGATGTTTACTGACAATGACGAACTCAGCGGCCTCATTGCCCAGATGATGCAAGCCGACACACTGGTACTACTCTCAAACATTGACGGCATATACACCGGTAACCCGGCAGACCCGCAATCACAACTCATCAGAGAGGTAGCCCCCGGCACCGACCTCTCGGAATATATCCAGACAGAGAAAAGCTCTGCCGGACGCGGCGGCATGCAGTCAAAATACGCTACGGCCTCAAAAATCCAGGCTTCCGGAATTCGCGTCATTATTGCCAACGGGAAACGGGAGAACATACTCGTTGACCTGATAGAACATCCCGAAACCACACCACGCACCATATTCAAATGCAGTTAGAAGATACTTTCAAGCGAGTGAAGCGCGCCAGCAAGACGCTGGCGTTGTTAAGCGACGAGCAGCGGAATGAGATTCTCAAGACCGTTGCCGATACTATTATCAACAACAAAGAGCGTATTCTCGACGCTAATGCCAAGGACCTGGCAAAGATGGAGAAGAGTAACCCGCTATACGACCGTCTGCAACTCACAGAAAGCCGGTTAGAGGGTATCGCCGCCGATATGCGTAACGTGGCTACCCTACCCTCGCCCTTAGGCCATATTACAAAACAGAAGACGCTGCCTAATGGTCTGCGGCTCTGTAGGGTTAGCGTGCCCTTTGGCGTCATCGGCATGATATACGAAGCACGGCCCAACGTGACGTTTGACGTCTTCTCGCTCTGCTTCAAGAGCGGCAATGCCTGTGTACTGAAAGGCGGAAAGGACGCGGACGAATCGAACCGTGAGGAAGTAGCACTCATCCATGAGGTGCTACGGCAGTACGGCGTCTCCGAGGATGTCGTCGCTCTGCTGCCAGCCACCCATGAGGCAACAGGCGAGATGCTCAACGCCGTGGGCTACGTTGACCTGTGCATTCCCCGCGGCGGCCGTAAACTTATTGACTTTGTGCGTGACACCGCCCGCATCCCCGTTATCGAGACAGGAGCCGGTGTCGTCAACACCTACTTCGACAAAGACGGCGACTTGAAGATGGGCAAGGCCATCGTCAACAACGCCAAGACCCGCCGGGTCTCTGTCTGCAATGCGCTGGACTGCCTGCTAGTACATCTGGAAAGACTAGACATTCTTGACAAGCTGGTAGAGCCTCTGGCCGAGAAGAACGTCATCATCTATGCCGATACCCAGGCTTATGCTACCCTTGACGGCAAGTATCCTTATCTGGAACACGCCACGGAAGAAAGTTTCGGTACCGAATTCATGGACTATAAGCTTGCCGTCAAGACAGTCGCCTCACTAGAAGAGGCTTTAGTACATATCGATGCCTTCGGCTCGGGCCACAGCGAGGCCATCATCACTACCGACGAAACAACAGCCCGTCGTTTCCAGGCCCACGTTGACGCCGCCTGCGTCTACTGGAACGCCCCCACATCGTTTACCGACGGGGCACAGTTCGGCCTCGGTGCCGAGATAGGCATCTCCACCCAGAAACTCGGTCCCCGCGGCCCCATGGCCTTAGAGGAAATAACCACCTACAAATGGCTCATCGAAGG
>CAMHIM010000091.1 GCA_946185225.1 uncultured Prevotellaceae bacterium | reverse complement strand
TCGAAGTCGGTGTGGATGACGCCGGCGCACTGCGGGGCCTTCCAGCCTTTCTTATAGGTCCAGGCCTTCACCTCCATCTCGCCGGCGGTGATGAAGGTCTCCAGGTTCAGCAGGGCGTATGCCTTCTTGATGAGGCGGTTGACGCCGCTCTCCTCCAGGCCCAGTTCCTCCAGGAACAGCTGCTTGTCCTCGTAGGACTCCAGTTCGGCGATGTCCTCCTCGGTCTTGGCGGCGATAATCATGGCCTCGGCACCTTCCTCCTTGGCCATGGCCTCAATCTTCTTGGTAAAGTCGTTGCCGCTCTTGGCGTCGGCCTCGCCGACGTTGCAGACGTAGAGTACGGGCTTGGCGGTGAGCAGGAAGAGGTTACGGGCGCAGTCCTGCTCCTCTTTGACGTCGAACTCCACGATACGGGCGTTCTTGCCCTGCTCCAGCACCTCCTTGTAGGCCTTCAGCACGGTGACCTCCACCTTGGCCTCCTTGTTGCCGGCAGCAGCGGCCTTCTCGGTCTTGCCGAGGCGGCTCTCAATGGTCTCCAGGTCCTTCAGTTGCAGCTCGGTGTCGATGATTTCCTTGTCGCGGACGGGGTCGATGGTGCCGTCCACGTGGGTGATGTTCTCGTCCTCAAAGCAGCGCAGGACGTGGATGATGGCGTCCGTCTCGCGGATGTTGCCCAGGAACTTGTTGCCCAGACCCTCGCCCTTGGAGGCACCCTTCACCAGGCCGGCAATGTCTACTATCTCGCACGTGGCGGGAACGATGCGCCCCGGGTGTACCAGTTCGGCCAGACGCGTCAGCCGCTCGTCGGGAACGGTGATGACGCCCACGTTGGGTTCTATGGTGCAGAACGGGAAGTTGGCTGCCTGGGCCTTGGCACTTGACAGGCAGTTGAACAGGGTGGACTTACCCACATTGGGAAGTCCTACAATACCACATTTTAATGACATTTCTTTCTGTAAACGTTGATAAACTGGGTGCAAAGGTAGTGGAAAATGAGTGAAAAGCAAAATATAAATTGTTTTTTTGCTTATCTTTGCACCCGATAACCATTAAGACAATCGTGATCATGAGAAGATAATTACTTTTTTACATATTTAATACAGTAATCCTATGATGAAACGTTTCTTACCTTTTACAGTTATGATGGCAATCACCACGATGAGCTATGCGCAGAAATGCCTGATACTCTATTATTCGGAGACCGGTACTACCAAGACGGTAGCACAGGAGTTGCAACGGCAGTTAGGTGCTGACCTGGAGAGCATTGAGCCCGTGGAACCCTATTCGGGTGTCTTCCAGGAAACCATCCAGCGCGGACAGCGTGAGATGCAGAGCGGACAGACGCCGGGAGCCAAGCCGGAGTTCACTGAGGTGGTGAGATAGGCCGTACCGCTCATTTTGAAAAGTGCCGTTTTTCGCATTGAAAAACGGCACTTTTCGGGTCGAAAAACCGGCACTTTCGGGGTGAAAGATGCCGGCTTTCACCCCGAAAGTCGGCACCATTCGTAAAGTAAAGTAAACCAGCAGTTTTTTATTGCTTCGTATACGTCTCTCCCTCGCCATGGCCGTCTTTCCAGCCAATCCACAGCGATTTACCGTCCGAACTGATAGAGTAATTCCTTGATTCATAGACACTTCCGTCCGGCTTGTAGACGGTGATGACTCCGTCCTTGGCCTTGAAGCGACTCTTGTTGTAGTTCCAGTTGGGTGACTCGTCTTTGGTCCACTCGAAAAACGATATATAGCCGTCTGAGGTGAACTTGTAGCCATCGTAATAGTCGTCTCCGTATTCTTGCACATGGTTTACCCACGTGCCGACGAGGGCCTTGTCGCCGCCGTACTTGCCGCCGTCGTCGTCATCGTCGTCGCCGCAGGAGGCGAGGGTCATGCTGCAGATTGCTACAACCAGGAGGGTTGCGAAGTAGAAAAGTTTCTTTTTCATTGTCTTGTTTTTTTAGGGTTAGTTAATCAACTGCAAAGATAGTAAAACATTTTTGAACATTCTACCCCCCCCATTTTTTTAACAAACTTTATGGGTGTTGGCGCCTTCTGGAAACCTTTTACTACTTAGTGCGCCTCCAGCCAGTTCTGGCCGAAGCCGCTGTCGGCAACGAGGGGGACACGGAGGTCGATGGCACCCTGCATCTCTTCGAGCACAATGCGCTCCACCTGTTCCTTCTCCTCAGGATAGACGCTGAAGTTGAGTTCGTCGTGGACCTGCAGGATCATCTTGCTCTTGATATGTTCCTGCTGGAAGCGCTCGTGGATGCGAATCATGGCCACCTTGATGATGTCGGCGGCGGTGCCCTGGATAGGGGCATTGATGGCGTTGCGCTCGGCGAAGCCGCGGACGGTGGCGTTGCCGGAGTTGATGTCGGGCAGGTAGCGGCGCCGGCCGAAGAGGGTAGTGACGTAGCCCTGCTGGCGGGCTTTCTCCTTGGCCTGCTCCATGTAGTCGTGTACCTGCGGGAAGGTCTTGAAGTAGCCGTCGATAAGCATCTTTGCCTCGTCGCGACTGATGTCCAGGCGCTCGGCAAGGCCAAAGACAGTGATGCCATAGATGATACCGAAGTTGGCACGTTTTGACTTGGTTCGCTCATCGCGCGTCACCTCCTCAATGGGTTTCTTGTAGATGTTGGCAGCGGTGGCGGCGTGCAGGTCCTTGCCTTCCTGGAAGACGCGAATCATGTTGTCGTCCTGCGACAGATGGGCCATGACGCGCAGCTCTATCTGACTGTAGTCTGCTGAAAAAAACAGACAACCTGGCTCCGGGATGAATGCCTTGCGTATCTCTTTGCCGTCCTCACCGCGGATAGGGATGTTCTGCAGGTTCGGGTCGCTCGATGACAGCCGGCCGGTGGCGGTGATGGTCTGGTTGAACGAGGTGTGTATGTGTCCTGTGCGTGGGTTGACAAGCTTAGGCAGGGCGTCGATATAGGTGCTGATGAGCTTCTTTAATCCTCTGAAATCCAATATGTCCGAGACAATCTCATGCTTGTGCTTCAGCTGCATAAGCACTTCCTCGCTGGTGACGTACTGCCCTGTCTTGGTCTTCTTGGCCTTCTCCACGATACGGAGTTTCTCGAACAGCACTTCGCCTACTTGCTTCGGCGAGGAGATGTTGAACGTCTCACCGGCCAGCTCGTAGATGCGCTGCTCAAGTTTGTTCATCCTTTCCGTGAAAATTCTTGACGTCTCCTGGAGCGAGGCGGTGTCCAGACAGACGCCGTTCATCTCCATTTCCGCCAGTACGGGCATCAGCGGCATCTCGATGTCATAGAACAGGTGTTCGCACTCGTACCGCTTCAGCTCTTGTTCCAGCTTGTTCTTCAGCCGGAGCGTGATGTCTGCATCCTCGCAGGCGTATTCATAGACGTCGGTGGGGGAGAGGTCGCGCATGGAACGCTGCTGCTTGCCCTTCGGACCTATCAGCTCGTCGATGTGTATGGTCTGGTAGTTCAGGTAGATCTCGGCCAGGTAGTCCATGCCGTGGTGAAGTTCCGGCTGGATGAGGTAGTGGGCTATCATGGTGTCCCACATCGGACCGGCAAGGCGCACGCCATAGTTGCGGAGTACCTCCAGGTCGTACTTCAGGTTCTGTCCTATCTTTAACAGGTTGGGGTCTTCGTACAGCGGTTTGAAAATCCTGACGACTTGCATCGCTTTCTCGCGGTCGGAGGGGACGGGAACGTAAAAGGCTTTCCCTTCCTCAACGGAAAAGCTCAAACCAACCAGTTCTGCGTCAATGGACGACGTAGAAGTGGTCTCCGTGTCTAGACTGAGAATTTGTTTTGTCCTAAAAAAGTCATAAAGTTTCAGGCAATCTTCCTCATTATCAACGAGTTTGTAATCGTGAGGGGTCGTTTTAAGCGTCTCGAGACTCGAAAAATCTGTGCTTTCTTCCCCGCTGGGCGGAAAATCATCAAAGAGAGAGAGCTGCCGGTTAGGAGTTGTTTGTGTTTTTTGAGGTTTTTTAAGAATACGGTCGGCAAGGCTCTTGAACTCCAGTTCGCTGAACAGTTGTCTCAGTTCTTCCTCGTTTGGTTCTACGATTTTCAGTTCGTCCATGTTGAGGTCGACAGGGACGTCGGTTTTGATGGTGGCCAGGAAGTAGGACAGGCGGATGTCGTCCGTATGCTCGACGACTTTCTTCTGAAGTGCACCTTTCAGTTCGGCCGTCCGGTTCAGCAGTTCGTTGACGCTGCCGAACTCGTTGATGAGTTTCACGGCTGTCTTCTCGCCGACGCCCGGACAGCCGGGGAAGTTGTCGGCGGAGTCACCCATGAGTGCCAGAAGGTCGACGACCTGTGAGGTGGATGGAATGCCGTATTTGCTGCAGACCTCCTGCGGCCCCATGTCCTCATATCCGCCTCCGTGGCGGGGACGGAAGATGCGGACGTTGTCCGTAACCAGCTGCCCATAGTCCTTGTCGGGGGTCAGCATGTAGGTCTTTACTCCGATGGAACCGGCCTTTTGGGCCAGCGTGCCAATGACATCATCGGCTTCATAGCCGTCGATTTGCAGAATAGGGATGTTGTAAGCCTTCAGGATGTCCTTGATGATGGGGATGGACTTGCGGATGTCCTCCGGCGTCTGCTCGCGCTGGGCCTTATAGGCAGGGTAGGCCTCGCTGCGGAACGTGGGACCGTGGGGGTCGAAGGCTACACCGATATGGGTGGGCTGTTCTTTCTGCAGCACTTCGTTCAGCGTGTTGCAGAAGCCGATGATGGCCGATGTGTTCAGTCCCTTGGAGTTGATACGGGGATTCTTGATAAACGCGTAGTAGGAGCGGTAGATAAGCGCGTAGGCGTCTAAAAGAAATAACTTATCCATGTAAAAGCAGAATTTTCGTGTAAAATTACGAAAAAATTCTTCGTTATCGCAATATTTTCACTAATTTTGTCACAAAATTATCAATTATGGATTATTTGTCTCTCATCAGGAAGCCCATAGAGTCGGAGCTGCAGGACTTTGCGCGCATCTTTGACGAGTCGCTGTCACATGACGGCGGTCTGCTTGGTCTGACATTGGATTATATACGCCAGCGTGGAGGCAAGCGGATGCGACCCATACTGGTTCTGCTCATTGGCAAGAACTTCGGGTGTGTCAACCAGATGTCGCAGAACGCTGCTGCAGGACTTGAGTTGCTCCACACCGCCTCGCTGGTTCATGACGATGTGGTGGATGAGAGCTCCGAACGGCGCGGACAGGCTTCGGTCAATGCGTCGTATGACAATAAGGTGGCTGTGCTCGTTGGCGACTATATCCTGTCGACGGCATTGCTACGGGTTGCTATGACCGGCAGCCATACTATAGTACAGATTATTTCCGAGCTGGGACGTACCTTGGCTGCCGGCGAGATTCAGCAACTTGCCAACATTCAGAATAATGAGTTCTCGGAAGAGGCCTACTATCAGATTATTGGAAACAAGACGGCGGCGTTGTTCGAAGCATGTGCCAAGCTTGGCGCTTTTTCGGTCGGCGCTACCGAGGAAGAGGTGGCTGCTGCTGCGAAATTCGGCCATAACATTGGTATTATCTTCCAGATTCGTGACGACATCTTCGATTATTTCGACTCTAAGGAAATCGGTAAGCCGACAGGTAATGACATGCTGGAGGGTAAGTTGACCCTCCCGGTCATTTATGCGCTCAACCATACGGACGACGAGGCCATGAAGGAGCTTGGCCGAAAGGTAAGGAAGGGGACAGTGACTGCCGATGAAATTGCCGCCCTGGTTGCCTTCACGAAGGCCCAGAACGGCATTGTCTATGCAGAGCAGAGGATGGAGCAGTTTGCTGCTGAAGCACGCGGATTCATCGAACGCTACGTTCATGAAGAGGACGTGCGACAGTCGCTGTCCGCTTATGTCGAATATGTTGTCCGCCGCACTTATTAAAAGAACTTTGTCTCCTCGCCAGTTACTTCGCTTAACAGCATGTTGGCCAGACGGCTTGTTCCCATGCGGAACCACTGGTTGGTGAGCCATTGCTCACCCAGCACTTCCTTGACAATGGTATAGTAGATGAGGGCGTCCATCACGGAGTTCAGGCCGCCGGCCGGCTTAAAGCCTATCTGAACGCCCGTTTCATCGTAGTATTCCTTGATGGCCTGGCACATGACGTAGGCGGCCTCGGGGGTAGCTGCCGGCTCCAGTTTTCCGGTAGACGTCTTGATGTAGTCTGCTCCGCTGTACATGGCCAGTAGTGAGGCGGTCTTGATGTTGCTGGCGGTCTTCAGACAGCCGGTCTCCAGGATAACCTTCATCTTACGGTCGCCGCAGGCTTCCTTCATCTGCTGTATCTCGTCGCAGACGGTCTCGTAGTCACCGCTGAGGAAGGCACCTACCGACATCACCATATCAATCTCTGTAGCGCCGTCCTTGATGGCCAGTGCAGTCTCTACCGTCTTAACCTCAATAAGCGCCTGAGAGGACGGGAAACTGCCCGAAACGCATGCTATTTCAACGCCGTCGACCTCCAGCGTTTCCGAAACGACTTTGGCAAAGCGCGGATAGACGCAAATAGTAGCCACGTGGGGCAGGGCAGGGTACTGTTCGTCAAACTGGTTGACACGTTCTGTGAATGCCAGTACCGACTCATCGGAGTCGGTGGTCTTGAGGGTGGTCAGTTCTACGCTGCCCATCAGGAATTTCTTTACTTCCGGCGTGTCGTTCTCATGCACTTTCTCAGCAATAATCTGCTTTACCTTCTCTGCTACTTCCTTGTCGCTGACTTCAAGGTTGTACTTACTGAGAGCCTCTTCTATATGGCTCTTTTGGACCGATTTCTGTTCTGTCATAGTGTTATGCTTTAAGTTTGGGATTACTAATGTGTCGTAGTGAGTCTCTATGGCTCTTTTTCTCTATCGATTTCTTGAGTTCATCGGTCAGGTCAACGCCCGTCTGATTAGCCAGGCAGAGCAGCACCCACAGCACGTCGGCCATCTCCTCGCCCAGCGCTTCTCTGCC
This sequence comes from uncultured Prevotellaceae bacterium, assembly GCA_946185225.1. GTDB lineage: Bacteria > Bacteroidota > Bacteroidia > Bacteroidales > Bacteroidaceae > Prevotella. Next base: position 135 of record CAMHIM010000091.1, on the reverse strand, counting down.
GTTGTCGGCGGCTTTCGGGTCGCCGGCTTTCCACGATTGCTCACCATACCGACGGCTAATGACTCGCGCCAGTTCGCCCACTTCCTCCGTCAGAACCGCCATGTTTGTCAGCTCCGAAAAGTAGCGCACGCCGTA
>CAMHIM010000090.1 GCA_946185225.1 uncultured Prevotellaceae bacterium | reverse complement strand
GACCCCAACCTTGGCAAGGTTGTGCTCTACCAACTGAGCTATTTCCGCCTGTCTTTTCTTATAAAGAAGCCATCTCTCTCGATTGCGGATGCAAAGGTACTACATTTTTTGTAACTGCCAAAACTTTTCTCCGTTTTTTTTCCAAAAAGTAAAAAAAAGGAAGAGTCACGCCCCCTTAATCCATTCTATCCCGATAATCTTCATAGCCGAAGCGCCTGAGAATCTCGAGTGTTCCGTCTGTACGGAGCATCCCTATTGCCGGATGGGTGATGCCATTGAACATCGTAGTCTTCACAGTTGTATAATGTATCATGTCCTCGAAGATGACATCCTCGCCTACCTGCAACTCATGGTCAAAACTCCAGTTGCCCATGTAGTCGCCACTCAGACAGCTGTTGCCACCGAGCCGATAGAGGAAAGCAGGGTTTCCCGGTTCCTCGGATTCTCCGAAAGCATCGGAAACGACCTCCGCCCCGCGTACATCAGGATAATAGGGCATTTCCAGACAGTCGGGCATGTGACAGGTAAAACTGACATCAAGGATGGCCGTGCGGATTCCCTTGTCCTCCACGATATCGACGACATGGCTCACCAACGGCCCCGTCTGCCAAGCGAAGGCACTTCCCGGCTCCAGTATCACCTTCAGCCAAGGATAGCGCTCGTGCAGCCCCCTCAGGATGCGCAACAAGAGAGGCACGTCGTAGTCCTTGCGCGTCATGAGATGGCCTCCACCCAGATTGAGCCACTTCAGTTGCGGGAACCATGGGGAGAACTTTTCCTCTATATGCTTCAAGGTGCGCTCCAGCACATCTGCACCGCTCTCACAGTGGCAGTGGCAGTGGAATCCCTCAATGTCGGACGGCAACTGGTCGGGCAGTTTGTCTGCCGTCACGCCGAAGCGGGTGCCAGGGGCACAAGGGTTGTAGAGAAGCGTACCGACTTCAGAGTACTCGGGATTGACGCGAAGTCCAAGGGAGCACTGTTCCCTGGTGCGTTCGTGGTATCGTTCATACTGCGACAGCGAATTAAAAGTCAGATGGGACGAGCATCGGGCTATCTCGTCAATCTCGGCATCGGTATAGGCCGGCGAGAATGTGTGAGCCTTAGAGCCGAACTCCTCGAATGCCAGACGAGCCTCCGAAAGCGAACTGGCCGTCGTCGAGCGGATGTACTCACGGAAGATGGGGAAGGTCTTCCACAGGGCAAAGGCCTTGAACGCCAGGATAATCTCCACGTCGCCCTTACTTGCCACCTCGCTGATAAGCTGCAGGTTGCGGCGCAGCTTATCTTCCTCTATAATATAAATAGGTGTATCCACGTCTTGATGCTTACTTTCCTTCCATCAGGGCCGCCGTCCGTACCCGGCTGAGGGTCTCTGGGGTCATCTGCAGGTAGCTGGCAATATAGACGAGTGGTGCTCTCAGTACCAACTGCGGACTGCGTTTCACCAGTTTTGCATAGCGGTCGGGAGCGCTCTCGAAGCGCAGCATGTCAGCATGTACCTGGGAGAAGATGAGCGACTCCTCCAGAATCTTACGGTATAGAATCTGAATGTTGACGCTCTTCATAGCCACAGCCTCAAGGGCTGCCTTGGGCAAGGCATAGATGAGGGTCGGCTCCAGGGCTTGTATCTGCAGACGGGTGGGCTGCTCCTTAAACAGGCTCTCTATACACATGCAGATGGTGTTCTCCGTAGCCATATACTCCGTGAGCTCTTTATCGTTCTTATAGTAGAACTGACGTACGAGTCCCCTGACTACCCAGTAAATGTTGGTACACACCTCTCCTTCCTTGAGTATAATCTCTCCCTTGGCGAACTTCATGGGTCTGAGGACACTCTCAAGGATGTCAAGCTCGTCGTGGGTCATCGTGGAGTAGCGTCGGGCCAGTTCACGAGCCACGTCTCTTGTCGTCATACTGATTACAGGCATTTTCTAAATAGGCTTTAATTGTATAAGATTCTTGTCAGTCTAACTTCAGCACAGCGAGGAAGGCTTTCTGCGGCACTTCCACGTTGCCTATCTGCTTCATGCGTTTCTTACCGCGCTTCTGTTTCTCCAGTAGTTTACGCTTACGGCTGACGTCGCCGCCGTAGCACTTGGCCAGCACGTCCTTACGCACCTGTTTTACCGTCTCGCGGGCTATTATCTTAGCCCCGATAGCCGCCTGAATGGCAATGTCGAACTGCTGGCGGGGAATCAGTTCCTTCAGCTTTTCACACATGCGGCGCCCGAAGGTGACGGCATTGTCCTGATGGGTAAGCGTCGACAGCGCGTCGACGGGTTCGCCATTGAGCAGGATGTCCAGCTTGACCAGTCGTGAGGGACGGAATGAGTCAATGTGGTAGTCAAACGAGGCATAGCCTTTGGAGATGGACTTGAGCTTGTCGTAGAAGTCAATGACTATCTCACCCAGGGGGAGCATGAAGTGCAGTTCGACGCGGTTGCCGCTTACATACTGCTGGTCAAGGAGCTCACCACGTTTGTCCAGGCACAGCGTCATGATAGGACCGATGAAGTCGGCCGCCGTGATAATGCTGGCGCGGATGTACGGTTCCTCAATGTGGTCAATCAGCGTCTGGTCCGGCAGTCCTGAAGGGTTGTGTACCTCACGCACTTCGCCCTGCTTCGTATAGCACATGTAGCTAACGTTAGGCACGGTGGTGATGACATCCATGTCAAACTCACGGTCCAACCGTTCCTGGATAATCTCCATGTGAAGCAGCCCCAGGAAGCCACAGCGGAATCCGAAGCCGAGGGCCACGGACGACTCCGGCTGGAATGTCAGCGAGGCGTCGTTCAACTGCAGTTTCTCCAGAGAGGCACGCAGGTTCTCGTAGTCGGTAGGATCAATGGGATAGACACCTGCGAACACCATCGGCTTCACCTCCTGGAATCCCTCAATGGCAGCATTGCACGATGGGTTGACATGCGTGATGGTGTCGCCCACCTTCACCTCGCGCGAGTTCTTGATGCCGCTGATGATGTAGCCGACATCGCCTGTGCGCAATTCCTTTCTGGGAATCATGTCCATCTTCAGCACACCGATTTCGTCAGCATCGTACTCCATACCCGTATTGAAGAACTTCACGTGGTCGCCCTGACGGATGGTACCGTTGACGATTTTGAAATAGGCGATGATGCCGCGGAACGAGTTAAAGACGGAGTCGAAGATAAGTGCCTGAAGCGGTGCCTTCTCATTGCCTTCGGGATGAGGTATACGGTCGACGACAGCATTGAGGATGTCCTCAACACCCTCGCCGGTCTTGCCGCTGGCGCGGATGATGTCGGAAGGGTCGCAGCCAATAAGGTCCACTATCTCGTCCTCCACCTCGTCGGGCATGGCTGAGGGCATGTCTATCTTATTGATGACGGGAATAATCTCCAGGTTATGGTCAATGGCCATATAGAGGTTCGAGATAGTCTGTGCCTGTACGCCCTGGGTAGCATCAACCACCAGCAGCGCTCCCTCACAGGCAGCAATAGAGCGGCTCACCTCGTAAGAGAAGTCCACGTGTCCCGGAGTGTCGATGAGGTTCAGTATGTACTTCTCGCCTCCCCGCTCATACTCCATCTGGATGGCGTGGCTCTTGATAGTAATGCCGCGCTCGCGCTCCAGTTCCATATCGTCAAGCATCTGTCCCTCAGTGACCTGAATCGTTTTCGTATACTCCAGCAGACGGTCTGCCAGAGTCGACTTTCCGTGGTCAATGTGGGCGATGATACAGAAATTCCTAATATGATTCATCTTCGGCGAATTGTCTTTTAATTTGCAAAAATACAAAAAAAAATGCATTCGCGCGTACAATTAAGATTTTTTTTGTATCTTCGCACCATGAAAAGACTTTTATTCCTTTTTTTTCCCTTGGCATTTCTGACGGCCTGCCAAGAGACGCTGGAGGAGCGTGCTGCCCGCGAAGCCGTTAAGTACACCCAGAAAAACTGTCCTGCCCGCATTGACGAGTATACGATGATGGACAGCATGACGTTCGACAAACCCACCCATACCCTCTCCTACTACTACCGTCTGCAGGGAGCGGCCGACCGCGATGGCATAGAGACCGGCGAGATACGCGCCGCCTTGCTTCAGCAAGTCAAGAACGCCACGCACCTGAGGGCCTATCAGGAAGCGGGCTATCGGTTCCGCTACGTCTACCGTTCCGCCCAGTCGCCAGACGTCACCCGTTTCGACATCACCTTCAGCGCAGCTGACTATCAGCGTCCGGGCAAGCGTCAGTAAGTCCATGCTGAAAGTTCTGCGGCAGCCCCAACCGTTATATCTTTGCTGTTAGATTAAACCATATAACCAAAATGAAAAAGATTCTGACAACCTTGTGTTTCCTGCTGGCTGCGATGAGTATGGCTGCAAAAGCCGAGACAGCCATGATGACGAACCCTGTCCTCTTTGCCGACGTGCCCGACCTTGACATCATACGCGTGAACGACACTTACTACATGGTCTCCACCACCATGCACTTCGCGCCAGGCTGCGGCATCATGAAGTCGAAAGACTTGGTGAATTGGGAGACAGTGAACTATGCCTACGACGAGTTGGACAAAGGAGACAAGTTCCGCCTTCTGAACGGCCAGAGCGACTACTCGCAGGGCTCTTGGGCCGCCAACCTGCGCTACGACCCGTACGAGAAGATGTTCTACATGATTATGACCTGCAACACGACGGGAAAGACTTACTTCTATGTAACTGACGACATCGAGCACGGCAACTGGCATTGCTCTACGACAGACAAGTGTTATGATCCCGGTCTGCTGTTCGAGGATACTGGAACTGGCATGAAGAAGTATGTGCTGCACCCTGCCGACACCTTCGACGACCATGCCATGTATCTGCGTGAGATTTCAGTTGACAAGGACTGGAACGTCTCCGTCAGTGAGCGTGTAAAGGTGCTCGACTACGCCAATCTGGAGAAGCCTGCCCGCGGACTGCGTGCCGAGGGCTATCACGGTTACAAGATTGGTGACTGCTATTATATCTTCATGATTCAGGGCTGCGACGGCCAGCGTCAGGAGATTGTGTGGCGCACCAGGGACCTGAAGAATGGTCAGTGGGAAAGCCGGATGGTCTTCGGCGGCGAGATGGTCGACGAGAGCGGCAACGTGGTGATGCGGACCAACGGCATCGGTCAGGGCGGCATCGTCCAGACACCCGACGGCCAGTGGTGGTGCTTCCTGTTCAAGGACTACGGCTCTGTGGGGCGTATGCCCGTCTGGCTGCCGATGACGTGGAGTGCCGACGGATGGCCTCTGGTTGGCAGCGGCACTACCGACAAGCTGCCAGCCGGCAAGAACATGACCACGCCCTGTCGCGTCAGCCTTCCGGCATCCAAGGGCATCGGCATTGTGCAGAGCGATGAGTTCAAGACGTTCAAGCCCAAGAAGAGCAAGAGCCGTTTCGGCACACGCTTCGAGCAGTCCGTACTGGGCGACAAGGCCCACGGGCGCCTGAAGCCTGTCTGGCAGTGGAACCACATCCCCGACCCGCAGGGCTGGAGCCTCACTGAGCGCAAGGGCTGGCTGCGACTGAAGGCCGCCTCGCTGGCCCATAACATCCGCGATGCCCGCAACACCCTCACCCAGCGCACCTTCGGACCCACATGCACGGGCGAAGTGCTCCTTGACGCCTCTGGACTGAAGGACGGCGACGTTGCCGGTCTCGCTGCCTTCCAGAACCGCTATGGTTTTGTGGGTGTGAAGCGTGAGAATGGCCAGCTCTTTATTGTCATGCACCGTGCTATGGACAAGGGCGATGCCAACGGCAAGGAGATAACCCGCATGCCTCTCACTCAGCACCAAGTGTACCTCCGCACTACGATGGACTTCACCGACCGCACCGACAAAGCCATCTTCTTCTACAGCCTTGATGGCAAGCAGTGGCAGCCCATCGGCGACACCCTGCAGATGTATTACGACTGGCCCGACTTCTGCGGCTACCGCTTCGCCCTCTTCCACTTCGCCACTAAAGAAGTGGGCGGCAAGGCCGATTTCGACTGGTTCCACGTAAAGCAGTAACACATGAACATGTAAATCAGGGTTTTCAGCGGCCGCTGCAATCATTTTCACCACCCGCTGCAATTATTTGCAGCGGCCGCTGCCAACGTCATTCCCGTACGCTGCCAACGGGGAAGGTGCCGTCTTTCTCCCGCTTAGGTACGGCCTGAAACCCTTTCTGCTACGTCTGCGTTTCCCTTTTGCTACGTAAGGAGCGGACTAATACTTAGTAATATAACGTCAGCTGCCCAGAAAAGAAAAAAACAAGCTTTTCTTTTGCATTTCACTCGTTTTATCCGTACCTTTGTCGACAAAAACAGACAATGTATTTCACTGGGATAATCATTGCTATCTGCACCTTCCTGACCATAGGCATCTGGCATCCTATCGTCATCAAGACAGAGTACTACTGGGGAACACGCCCCTGGATTGTATATTTGATAATCGGTTTGGCCTCCATCGCGGCCGCATTGTTTATTGAGGACACCCTTCTCTCTGCCGTCATAGGAGTATTCGGAGCCTCAGCCCTATGGGGCATTGGCGAGCTCTTTGAGCAAAAGAAGCGGGTGGAAAGAGGCTGGTTTCCAAAGAATCCTAAGCGTAAACAGACAAGTAGGACTTGAAAGGCGGTTCCTGCAGAGCGGAGAAGCCAACTTTGCAGGGCGGAAAGATACCGAGTTCACCGACAAGAAAACAAACAGGCCCCACGGGAAATACCCTGTGAGGCCTGTTCTTGTAAAGTTATGTTCAATAGGGAAACGTTGCTATATTACTTATAGTTCACTGGAGTGAGCTTGGCACCAAGGCCGACGTTCATACCCCACTGGCCGTTGACCGTCTTCTGCAGGTCCATCTTCTGCATCACGTACTTGTCACCCTTCTTGCCAATAACTGCGGCAGGGATAGAATAGTGAGTAATGTTGTACGGGTACTTCGGATTCTTGAACGTATGCCACTTGTTCTCCAGATAGATGGTCTTCACATACTCCAGGTTAGCAGCCTGGGCCCACTTCTTGGCAGCGGCGTCGCCGTTGCTCTTGATGTCGGCGCTGACGCTTACGCCCTTAGGCATGTCAACGGGCGTCATATTGTTGACACCACAGACGTCAATCATGTTGCGGTATCTCTCGCGATTGTTGGCCTCCCACTTCGCAGCCTCAGCCTCTACCTGACGGACGCAGTCTGCCGAGGCATTATAGTCTGGGTGCTCCTTGATGACACGGTCCTTCAGTGC
>CAMHIM010000089.1 GCA_946185225.1 uncultured Prevotellaceae bacterium | reverse complement strand
TTCAAGCCCTCAACATGCCGTTTTCAAGCCCTCAACATGCCGTTTTCAGGCCCTCAATATGCCGTTTTCAGGCCCTCAATATGCCGTTTCTTTAGAATGATTATGCCGGACGTTCGAAGTGTCAACCGTACACCGAATGTTCGAAAAAGGAAATAAAATGGCAAAAAAGTTTGGTAATTAGTTTTCTTTTGTTTATCTTTGCGACAGAAACAAACACAAAAAACAACAAAAGAACAATTTTTATGAAGAAACTATTCATTATTGCTGTTACAGCCTTGCTGGGCTTGCAGAGTGCCAACGCCCAGAAAATTGACGACTACGGAATATTTGACCATCTGTCGGCAGGCATCTCTCTCGGAACCACTGGTATCGGTTTTGAAGTGGCAGCCCCCGTCACCAACTACCTGCAGGTACGAGCCGGATACTCCTTTGCTCCAAAAATCAAGGTAAAGAAAAACATCGACTTCGACTCCCAGGAAGACTGGCTGAAGAAAGAGGACGGGACAGGCTACTACGACAACACCGACATCGAGGCCAAGCTGAACATGGGCGACTTCAAGCTCCTGGTTGACGTCTATCCCTTCAAGACCAGCTCGTTCCGTCTGACGGCAGGTGCCTACATCGGCCAGTCCAAGCTGGTGCAGGCCAAGTCGCTCGACCACTTCGTCAACAAGAAATATTGGGGCAACTCCGGTCCTGAATTGGGCACAGGTGCTGACACCTATACCATTGTCTCCGACAAGGAAGGTCACATCAATGCCGACCTCAAGGTGAACAGTTTCAAGCCCTATATAGGCTTCGGCTTCGGCCGTGCCGTCCCCAAGGGCCGCATCGGTGTGTGCTTCGATATGGGCGTGCAGTTCTGGGGCAAGCCCGGCATCTATACGAACATCAGCGATGACTATGGTAAAGGGTACCAGCGTGTTGACCGTAATAGAATCACGAACCAAGACGACGATACCTATGACGACATCAAGGATGGCATCAAGATTGGCGAGAAAATCATCGGCTATCCCGTCATCACGCTGCGCATCAACGGACGCATCTTCTAAGAAAAAAATAATAATAACCTAAAATTGAGAACGTGATATGAAGAAGAATCTTTTCTATTTTGCCATGGCTCTCTGTGTAGCCCTGTGCAACGTTGCCTGTGGTGACGACAACGAAGGTGGTGACGATGGTGGTTACACCACTCCGAAGTATTCCGAACAGGCTGCCGCCTATACCATTAGTGAGGGTGTTGAAAATCAGGTGAAGGCCGATGCTACCGGTGGCGAGGAGGTCATCCTGAAGAGCCTTAACTTTACGGAAGACGGCAAGGTCGTCGTCGGTGTGGAAGTCGACGGAGCCTTGAAGTATGTGACCTACGACGTGGTCATCAGTGGCGATACCTATACTGTCAAGAGCGGTACAAAAGTCTTAGGAACCATTACGAAGGTGACAACCCGTGGCGGAAACTTGACAAACTTGAGGATTGACTTTTCGATATCCCTTCCGGCCTACGGTACCGTTCATTTCGCGACCGAAGCCCCGGTACAGGCAGTCAAACTGGTGAAGGCTGTCATCGGCGGTGATATCATCGGCACATGGAAGGTAAGTCGCATGAAGCTGACCATCGATTTCGATGACAAAGGTAAGACAGACCCCTCTCTTGAGGTGAAAAGCGGCAACTTGACAGAGTTTGTCAAACTGGCTGAGGATAATGATGTCAATCTGACCGAAGAGGAGGAAAATAGACTGAGCAGGGAAATCATTAGTTTCACCATTGACCAGTACTCCATGTTCTCCATTGCCTACAAGGACGGTGGCTCCGATGCTGCATCCTGGAAATGGGACGGTAGTGGCAAGAGTAAGCTGAAGATTACACTGAAGAACTCCGATATGGGTAACAAGTTCCTGGAGGACAACAGTACCATTGAGGTGAAGTATCCCGGTAATAACCTGCTTGTGCTGAAGATGACCACCCGTCTGGAGGACGACAAGTGCAAGGCAACACTGACCGTCAACCTGGGCAAGTAAGTCAGACTAACTGAATACCCTCGTCCGTGAGGGTGATGAGCCGTCGGCGATACAGGTCGCCGACGGCTTTCTTGTATGCCTTCTTCGACACCTTGAAGCGGTCGTAGATGAGCTCTGCCGGCGAGTGGTCGCCCAGTTCGCAACGGCCGTTGTTCTCGTACAGATAGCGCAGCAGCACCTCTGCAAAGTCCAGCGTGTGGCGGTGGCCCGTCAGCTGTAGCGTAAGGTCCACCTTCCCGTCCTGGCGCACGTGGTCGACATAGGCCGTCAGGCGGTCGCCCGTGTGCAGCGGCTGGAACAGCTGGTTGTCGTAGAGTTGTCCCTGGTAGCGGTTGTCAACAATGACCTTGAACCCCAGCGGCGTCTTCTGCCAGACAAGAGCATCGGCAGCATCGCCGTGCTTGGGCAGCGGCCTGCCACCCTCTCCAGGCGTGGTGAGATACTTCTCCACCTTGGCCGTAGCCATGAGGCGGTAGCTGTCCTCGTCCACCTTGATGTATACGATGTACTTGCGTCCGCGCTCCATGCGCTGCTTCTGTTCGCGGAACGGACAGAAGAGGTCCTTCATCAGTCCCCACCTCAGGAAAGCCCCGTACTGGTTGGTCCATGCCACCTCCAGACAGGCAAACTCGCCTACCTTGGCCACGGGCCGTTCAGTAGTGGCAATGAGCTTCTCGTCCTGGTCCAGGTAGAGGAACACCTCCAGTTCGTCGCCGATGGCGATGCCGTCGGGCACGTAGCGGGAGGGAAGCAGAATCTCACCCTCCTCTCCGCCGTCAAGGTATAGTCCGAAGTCCACGCGCTTGACAATGCGCAGGGTGTTATAGTCGCCGAGTTTAATCATTGTATTCTTTTTTTTGTTGTTTCTAGATTTTCTAGACTATCTGGATTTTCTAGTAGGCCGTCACGCATGTGGATGGTGCGGTCAGTGATGCTGGCCAGCTGTTCGTCGTGCGTGACGATGACGAACGTCTGTCCGAAGCGGTCGCGAAGGTCGAAGAACAGCTGGTGCAGCTCCTGCTTGTTCTGCGAGTCCAGACTGCCCGAAGGCTCGTCGGCCAGGATGACGGCAGGGTTGTTCACCAGTGCACGCGCCACGGCCACCCGCTGCTTTTCACCCCCCGACAGCTCGTTGGGTTTATGGTGGGCGCGGTCGCTGAGTCCCATGAACTGCAGCAGTTCCTCGGCCCGGTTCTTGGCAGCCTTCTGCGAGGTTCCGGCGATGTAGGCCGGAATCATGACATTCTCGATAGCCGTGAATTCAGGCAGCAGCTGGTGGAACTGGAAGACGAAGCCCAAGTGGCGGTTACGGAAGTCTGCCAGGGCTTTCTGGGAGAGGGTAGTGACGTCGACGGAATCGACGCATACCGAACCGGTGTCGGGGCGGTCCAGTGTGCCGATAATCTGCAGCAGTGTGGTCTTGCCGGCTCCGCTGGGGCCGACGATGCTGACTACTTCGCCCTTCCCGATGCTGAGGTTAATGCCTTTCAGCACCTGAAGGGAGCCGAAACTCTTGGTGATGTCGGTGGTTGTTATCATGGGGTAAATGGATTAGCGTGATTTGTGGAGGAGGCGGAGCAGGGTGTCATAGACAGAACTCTCCTCACGGTGCTGTGCCTCGGTGAAGCTCATGGTGTCGTCCTTCTGCGGTCCGTACTGGTCGGGGAATACTATCATGAGGTTCTTCCCGGAGAAGTACTTCTGCAGCTCGTCGGGCAGACGGTCCAGCGCGTTCTTATAGGAGATGGTGCCCTTACGGGCCGTGACGACGACGAACATGTGGTCTTCGTCAATCGTTGATGCCAGCCTCGGCAACTCGTTCCAGTGCTCCATCGGGGTGTATTCGGCACGCACTGATGCATGACGGTTGTTGATGTACTCGGCAATGAGCACCAGCGACTCCTGGCGGCCGTGGAACTGCACGCGGCAGTCCAGCTGTTCCGCCATGCGGCTCAGACGCTCCAGCCACCGGTGGAAGCCCGGCTCGAACTCGGCGCGGCTGGGCACAGCTACCTGGATGCGCCGTAGCGTGGTAAGCGGCTGTACGAAACGGATGAGGAGAATCTGCCGGCTCAGACCGTTGTACAGGCTTTGTATGAAGTCGCCCCAGAAGCGGGCGCTCTTCTCCGTGTGTACGTGCATGCCCATGATAATCTCGGAGGCAGCCACTTCCTTGAAGGCGTGCTTGATGCCGTTGGCGATGTTCGAGGCCAGCCGTACCTGCGACTGCATGGGGACTTCGCTGGCCGAGGCCTGTCGCTGTAACTGCTCCAACAGCCGGTTGCCCTCCTCGCTATGACGGCTGGCGGCATCGTCGTCATAGACTACATTCAGTGCCACCACGCTGCGCTTCAGCTTCTGGTTCCTGACAAGGATGGCCAGGTCCAGCAGCTGCGGGGCTATCTCGGGGTACTTCACGCAGAGCAGTATCTTCTCGTCGTCCTGCTGTCGACCCTGCGGAGCCAGGTGAGCTTTCTCCTGCAGGATAATCTGCCTGGAAGCCCTGTCGGTCATCATGGTCGAGACGATGCACGTCACGAGAATCATCAGTACGACGCCATTGAGCATCCCGTCGTCTACGAGGAATACGCCGGGGCTTACTTCCAGCCGCATGCCTACCATCACCATGGCGATGGCACCGGCTGCGTGGGCCGACGTCAGACCGAACATCATGTGCCCGTCGCTCTTTGACAGTCGGAAGAGTAGTGACGACAGGTAGGCGGCCACGGCCTTGCCGAAAGTGCCGAAGAAGGCGATGAGCAGTACCACCCAAAGCACCTGAGTGCTTCCGATAAGTGTCCGGACGTTGATGAGCATGCCCACACCGATGAGGAAGTAGGGAATGAAAAGCGCGTTGCCGATGAATTCAATACGGTTCATCAGGGGAGATACATGGGGAATGTATCTGTTCAGTATCAGGCCGGAGAAGAAGGCTCCGAAGATGCCTTCCAGACCGATGAGGTCAGTAAGGGCTGCACTGAGGAACATGACCGCCAGAACAAAGATGTACTGCATCACGGCATCGCTGTAGCGGCGCAGGAAGTAGCGCGTCAGCCGTGGGATGAGCAATGCGGAACCGATGATGTAGAGGGCGAGTTTCAAGACAAACAGACACCAGAAAAGCACCTGTCCCTGAAGACCGTCCTTGGCGGAGGTGAACGTGGCTGACAGAGCGGCAATCATCACCAGCGCAAGGAAGAGCGAAATCATGGAAGAGCCTACCGAGAGCATTACGGAAGGATGCCGTTGCAGACCGTAGCGGCCTATAATGGGGTAGGCAATGAGCGTGTTCGAGGCCATGATGCATCCCAGCAGGAACGACGCCGCGGGCGAGTAGCCCAGCAGGGTGATGGACATGATGTAGGTCAGCCCCAGCGGCAGGAGGCAAGTCAGCAGCCCGAAGGTCAGGAAGCGTCGTGAGTTCTTCTTCACACCTTCCATGTCCATCTCCAGACCTGCCAGGAACATGATGTAGTAGAGCCCTACGCGTCCGAACATCTCAAACGAGTTGTCGCGCTCCAGGATATTCAGTCCGTACTGCCCGATGACGATGCCGGCCAGCACCATGCCGATGATATGGGGAATGCGCAACTTGCTCATGACGATAGGTGCCATGAGAATGATGAAGAGCACCACGAAGAAAATCAGCGTGGGGTCTGAGATGGGTAAGTATGAGGCTAATAACGTCATTCTGTTTGCAAAGGTACAAATATTTCATAATTAGTAATTCATAATTCATAATTATTTCTTAATTTTGCACGCGAAAGTGTAACCGATAAAAAATAAACTGATGAAAGTAGCAATTGTAGGTGCGAGCGGTGCCGTGGGACAGGAGTTCCTGCGGTTGCTTGACGAGAGAAATTTCCCCATGGACGAACTGGTGCTGTTTGGCTCCGAGCGGAGTGCCGGCACGAAATACACCTTCCGAGGCAAGGAACTGACCGTGAAGCTCCTTCAGCATAACGATGACTTCAAGGATATTGACATTGCCTTCACCTCTGCCGGTGCCGGCACGTCGAAGGAATATGCGGAGACCATCACCAAGTATGGTGCCGTGATGATTGACAATTCAAGTGCCTTCCGTATGGATGCTGACGTACCCCTCGTCGTTCCTGAGTGCAATGCCGCTGACGCCCTGAACCGTCCCCGCGGTATCATTGCCAACCCCAACTGCACGACTATCATGATGGTCGTGGTCCTGCAGCCTCTGGAGCAGCTCAGCCACATCAAGCGCATTCACGTAGCTTCTTACCAGAGTGCTTCCGGTGCCGGTGCTGCCGCCATGGCCGAGTTGCAGCAGCAGTACAAGGAGATGGTGGAGGAAGGTGAGGTGAAGACCGTGAAGAAGTTCCCCCATCAGTTGGCCTATAACGTCATTCCCCAGATTGACGTGTTCCAGCCTAACGGCTATACCAAGGAGGAGATGAAGATGTTCAACGAGACCCAGAAGATTATGCATACCGATGCCAAGTGCTCGGCCATGTGTGTCCGCGTCAGCTCGTTGCGCAGTCACTCTGAGAGTGTATGGATTGAGACGGAGCGCCCCCTGAGCGTCGAGGAGGCACAGAAGGCTATCGCTGCAGCACCCGGCTGTACGCTGGTGGATGACCCTGCCAACCTTGTCTACCCCATGCCGCTGGAGACTGCCGGCAAGGACGACGTCTATGTAGGCCGTGTCCGTAAGGACCTGAGCGATGAGAACGGACTGACGTTCTGGCTTTCCGGCGACCAGATTCGCAAGGGTGCCGCTCTGAACGCCGTTCAAATCGGCGAGTATCTTATCAAGGTAGGAAATGTAAAGTAAGTAACGGTTAGTGGGTTTTTTATAATTTTGCATCGGGTATAGTGCCTTATGATACAATAAACAGTAAAAACCAATAAGATTATGAAGAAACTCATGTTGGCCGTTGCGGCCCTTTGTTTGGTGTTCGCATGCTCTGGCGAGCGCGAATACATCAGTTATCGTGGACATTCCATGGGTATGTCGGCTAAGGCCATGGTCGACTCGTTGCTGGCCGAGGTGCAGAATCTTGCCGTGGATACGGACAAGAGTGGAGAGACGAGCACGGTCCTTGTGGACACGATGGCGCGGAACTTCAGCATCACCGTCTATCAGCAGAACGACACCATCACCGACATTCTGGAGAACTACTCGGCCAGCTACAACGACTCTACGAGCAACTTGTGGCAGTCGCTGCACGACCAGTTTGAGAAGGAGTTCGGGTGGCCCAACATGGGTAAGCATGGTGACCTGCACAAGGAGGCCTTCTTCAAGAACGACAAGGGCACCATCCTGCTGGTCCTGCTGAACACTTATTCGCCTACCGTCTCCGTACGCTACTCTACCTCGATGACCGAGTAGTCCGTGTCTGCCGGAAGGGAGTATATGAAGCAAATCGGGGGCGTCCATGCATGGGCGTCCCCGATTTGCTGTATGATGTATTACGAAGTCTCAGGCAGTCCTCAGAACACCAGTGTGTTGGTGCATTCCTTGGCGTTGAGCTTGTCGAGGTCGGCCTTGGGAACTCTTCCCTTGAAGGTGACGTCCAGCTCCTCGCCGGCGGCCTTGCCG
>CAMHIM010000088.1 GCA_946185225.1 uncultured Prevotellaceae bacterium | reverse complement strand
GTCTCCGGTGCGTTGGCGGTGAGCACGTAGCGCAGCACGTCCTGCTTGCCGGGCATGTCGACAAGGTACTCGTGGAGCCAGACGGCCCAGTTGCGGGAGGTGGAAATCTTGTCGTTCTCCAGGTTCAGGAACTCGTTGGCGGGAACGTTGTCGGGCATGATATACTTGCCGTGGGCCTTCATCATAACGGGGAAGATGATGCAGTGGAACACGATGTTGTCCTTGCCGATGAAGTGGACGAGCTTCGTGTCCTCGTCCTGCCACCACTGCTGCCAGGAGCCCCACTTCGCGGGTTCCTTCTCGCACAGCTCCTTGGTGTTGGAGACGTAGCCGATGGGGGCGTCGAACCAGACGTAGAGCACTTTTCCGTCTGCTCCGCTTACCGGAACGGGGATGCCCCAGTCCAGGTCGCGCGTCATGGCGCGGGGCTGGAGGTCCATGTCGAGCCACGACTTGCACTGGCCGTAGACGTTCGGGCGCCACTCCTTGTGGTCCTCGAGTATCCACTTCCTAAGCCACTCCTGATACTCGTTCAGGGGCAGGTACCAGTTCTTGGTCTCACGCAGCACGGGCGTGGAGCCGCTGATGGTGGACTTCGGGTTGATGAGTTCCATGGGGCTCAGGTCGCGTCCGCACTTCTCGCACTGGTCACCATAGGCTCCCTGGTTGTGGCAGTGGGGACACTCGCCGGTGACGTAACGGTCGGCCAGGAACTGCTGGGCCTCCTCGTCATAGAGCTGTGTGGTGGTCTCCTCGACGAGCTTGCCTTCGTCGTAGAGCTTGCGGAACCACTCGGCGGCAAACCGGTGGTGGGTCTCCGAGGTGGTGCGGCTGTAGATGTCGAAGGAGATGCCGAACTCCTCGAACGACTTCTTGATCATCTCGTGGTAGCGGTCGACGACGTCCTGCGGGGTGATGCCCTCCTTGCGGGCGCGGATGGTGATGGGCACGCCGTGCTCGTCAGAGCCGCCGACGAACATGACGTCCTGCTTCTTCAGCCGCAGGTAGCGCACGTAGATGTCGGCGGGCACGTAGACGCCGGCCAGGTGACCGATGTGTACACCGCCGTTGGCGTATGGCAGGGCGGCGGTGACGGTGGTTCGCTTATAGTTTTTCTGTTCCATGTCGGTTGTTTTTCTTTAGTTGGGCACAAAGGTACGACTAAACGGGGAAAAAACCAAAGAAAAAGCCACCTTTCGCGCCAAAAGAGAAACCTGCGTTTCGAAAGTCGGCATCTTTCACCCCGAAAGTGCCGGACTTTCGGGTCGAAAGACCGGCACTTTCAAGGCGAATGTCCGGCACTTTCACCGCATGAGCCGGCGCCACTTGAAGAAGCCCAGCACGGCAATGACGACGTAGAGGGCATAGAGCGAGGCCTTGAAGGGGATGTCCTTGTAGAAGTAGAGAACGGAGGTGACCACGTCGACGGCAATCCAGATGAACCACTGCTCCAGGTACTTGTGGGCCAGGGCCCAGATGCCCACGATGCTCAGGGCGGTGGTGAACGAGTCGGCCACAGGGACGTTGGAGTTGGTGAACGTCACCAGAAGCCAGTAGATGACGGCCCACAGCACCAGCATCAGCAGGGTCCACGGCAGCACCAGCCGACAGGGGAAGTGACGGACGGAGAGGGTCTTTGTAGTGCTGCTGCCACGAACCCACCGCCACCAGCCGTAGATGGTAACGGCCAGATAGTAGAACTCCATGCCGCAGTCGGCATAGAGTCCTTTCTGGTAGTAGAGTACGATGCCCAGCGACTGCATGAGGAACCCGACGAGCCACATCCACACGCTGGCGCGGTACTCCAGCAGGATGTAGGCCAGTCCGAGGACGGTGGTCACCATGTCGAGCCAATGGGCTATGAGGAATTCTGTCATCGTTGTCAGGTTTGCCTCAACCTCGCTGCGGCCTTTGTCAGTTTAGAACTTCAGCGTCACGTTGCCCGACATGGTGAAGCCGGCCATGGGGATGAAGCCTATCTGGTAGTAGCGGTTGTCGTTTGGATGACCATAGTCGTCGACAATGGTAGAATAGACCCACGCGTTGGCAGCGTAGTGCTTGTTGAAGACGTTGTTGAACGACAGGCCCAGGATGACCTCCTTCAGGGGCGACACCTTAGTGACCTTCGAGCCGTAGGACAACTGCAGGTCGCTGGTGCTGTAGGCGGGCAGCGAGCGGTCGCGGCACTCGGTGTTGTCCAGGTACTGACGCGAGACGAAGCCCGTATGCCACGTGGCACGGAAGCCGCGGTAGTGCAGGTCGACGAAGCCGTTGAGCACGGCCGACGGCGAGAAGGCGAGCGTGGAGTTGTCGTAGTGGATGACGCGCCAGTCGTCCTCCCAGTCGACGCTGGCATGCTCGTCGAAGTCCTTGATCTTGTTCTGCGACAGGGCGGCGTTGCCCTCGATGGTGAGCCATGGCAGCGGGTCGACGGCGGCAGTCAGCTCAACACCCAAGCGGTAGGAGTCCTTGACGTTGGCGGTCAGCTTCTCGCCAATCTCGCTCTCCTCGCCGGTCTGTACAAACTGGTTGTCGTACTTCATGTAGTAGAGGTTCACGCCCGCACGGAACGCACGTGTGGAATAGGTGTAGCCAGCCTCGAAGTCGAGCAACTGCTCGGCCTTGGGGAAGGGGTACTTGTAGTTGTCGGTGAAGTTGTTGCGCTCGGGCTCGCGGTGGCTCATGGCAGCCGAGGCATAGGCGTGGTGGGCACCGTGCGAGTAGCTGACACCGGCCTTGGGGTTCACGAAGTTGTACTTCTGGTCGATGTCCAGCCGCTGGTTATGATACAGCCCGTTGGCGTCCTTGGCGAAGCGGTCGTTGATGCCGTCGGTCTTGTAGCCCACGTGGCGGTACTGCACGTCGCCGAACACCTGCCAGTCGCGGGCAAAGCGGTAGGCGGCCTTGACATAGGCGCTGGCGTCGAGCTTCTTGGCGTCGGAGTCGTAGTACTGGTATTTACGTCCTCCGCTGAGCAGGCGCTCCGTCAGCTCGTCGTTGGAGATGTAGGTCAGGTAGCCGTAGTGGTTGCCGTCAAACTGCTGGACGGAGAAGCCGCCCACGACGTCCCAGCGGCTGTCCTGGTAGCGCAGCGAGCCCACAGCACCATAGGCATCCTGCGTCAGACCCTTCTGGCGCACAACGTTGGCCTTGCTGACCGGCGTGTCGTTGATGCCGAACTTCTTGGCCAGCTTGTTCTGGTAGCGGAACTCGTCGTAGTAGCCGTGACCATGGGTATAGTGGAGCGTCACGGTGCCCTGCAGCCGGTCGCTGAAGCTGTAGACGGCAGTCAGCAGGTTGTGGTTCTGCCAGAAGTTGTCGGTCGTGCGGGGCCAGTAGCCTCCGGGATAGGGATAGCGGGCCGTCTTGTATTCACCGTCTGCCGTACGGGCAAAACCGGAGTAGTTGTCGTCGGGATCCTCGTGCAGGTAGCGCTCGTAGAGGCTGTTGTACTGGCCCAGTCCGGCCTTGTACATGTCTGCATAGGTCTTGATGCCGGTATTGGCACCATAGGTGTTGTCCATGAGCGACAGATAGTCGTCGCCGGCGGTCACACCGTTCCAGGCCTGACCGGTCTTCTCGAAGTTGCCGATGTTCTTGTAGCGCAACTGGAAACGGTCCGACAGCCATGTCAGTCCGCCATAGTAGGAGCCGCTGCGGCCTTTGGTGCCGTGCACGTAGCCGTCGGTCTGCGTCTCGTGGTAGGCAGCGTCCACGATGAGGTGCTTCCACAGCAGTCCCGTCGAGAACGAGCCACCGACGTTGAACGTGTTGTACGAGCCGAAGGAGCCGCTGACTTCAGCCGACGGCGTCAGCCGTGGGGTAGCCGTCTGCAGGGCCACCGTCCCGCCGAAGGCGCCGTCGCCGTTGGTCGAGGTGCCGACGCCACGCTGTATCTGGACAGAGCCGAGCAGCGATGCATAGGAGTTCATGTTGGCCCAGAATACACACTGGTCCTCAGGGGAGTTGAGGGGCACACCGTCGAGCGTCACGTTGATGCGCGAGTCACCGGCACCGCGGATGCGCATATAGGTCGTTCCCGTCCCCACGCCGTTCTCGCTCCAGGCCACCACGCCGGGCGTGCGGCTGAACAGGAAGGGCAGCTCCTGACCGGAAGTGGAAAACTGCTGTAGTTCCTGACGCTGGATGTTGGCCACGGCATAGGGTGCGTTCTTCTGTGCGCGCACGCCGCTGACGACAACCTCCGACAATTTCTCCACGCGCGCCGAGTCGTAGTGCCACGACTGCTGTGCGCTGCTCTCCGTCACGGCTGCTGCAACGACGGCAAGCAGCCAAACAATCTTTTTCATACTTCTCATGTACCTTAATTAAATAAATAATAAAGGGGAAACGTTTGATTTGACATTCTATCCATCCCTACGGCGGCATTATCCGCATCAGGTTCAGAAGGGTATCATCTCAGCCGGCAACTGCCAGCACCCCTTGATAAGCCGTTTAGCAAATCGGCTGCAAAGGTAATGCTTTTCCACGCAAACAGCAAGGTTTTACTGTTTTTTCTTCCTCAAGAAGCACATTTTCTCGTTTTTTTTTGTCGGTTTCGGAAGAAACTCCTATATTTGCAGATGACTCAGCCAGCCTGTAAGGCAGGGCGGGTCGACAAAAGACATCGAGGAAAAAGGAGCCTGCGACCGTTGTAGGGCCGAGGCTCTGGAAAGGCGTTTACGGACGTTACTGTTCTGTGTGTTCAAACTTCGCAACTTTGAAACTCTCCACAGAGGTAATGCAACGGGAACGTCTGCGTGGGTTGATTATATTCCCCGCCGCTACTATGTCATACGGCATAGCGGAAAGGTGGTATATATAGTCACTTGGCGTGGGCTGGCTGCGTTGCTTATCCTTGGAGAGGGGCAATGCGAAGGCCTGAACACAGGGATGGGCGAAAGTAGAAACTCCCATGCCTTTTTTGTTTCCGCAATCATTTATTAACTAAAAACAGCCGAATGAGTGGGAGTCAGGAGGCTACAACAAGAATTACTATGAAGAAGTTTGTATGCATGAGTCTCTTCGTGGCTGCCATCATGGCCCTCTACTCATTTGCCCCGAAGGACAAGATTGACGAGACCATCCAGGAAGAAGTCGGACTGAGTCTGTCGAAGATTTCCGACGACAAGTTGTGCAAGGGACATGTTTACCCATTGTCAAGGCCTTCCACTTGGACGGGATTCCTGGGTGGCGTATCGGCCAAGCAGAAGTTCTATTGGTCCACCTTCCGTCTGCTGGCACTCTCGCCCGACGGCAACGACCTGGCTTACATCAGTGTGAAGGACAAGGCCGGCAACGTCATGATACGCCGCGCCGCAGGCATGAGCACCGCCACGCAGCGTACGTTCCGCTCGGTCATGGGCGTCACGTGGGGCTGCGACGACAAGCTCTACTTCTCCGACATCAGCTCGGGCAGCTACAACAGCAAGATATTCGCTACGAACGCCCGCGCCGGTAGCGTGATGCAGCAGATGACCAACTCCGGCAACGACGACGACCCCGTGCTGTCGCCCGACGGCAAGACGCTCTTCTTCTCGCGCCTGGAGGTGGGCGGACCCTCCATCTGGTCGCTCAACCTGGAGACAGGAGCACTGACCAGCTGCGCACGCGGCTTCGGCGCATGCCCCATAGACAACGAGCGCTTCCTCTGCGTACGCAACTCACAGACCGGACAGAGCGAGATATGGCTCGTCGACTTCAATAAGGGTCAGGAGACCCTCGTACTGAGCGACCCCGAGCGCGGATTCACCAATCCCTCACTCTCACCTGACGGACAGTGGATAGTATGCGAAGGCAGCTCGAAGTCAAGCATCTCCAAGAAGTTCAACCTCGACATCTTTGCCGTACGCATCGACGGCACACGCTTCACACAGCTCACCTACCACCCTGCCATGGACTGCTGCCCCGTATTCTCCAAGGACGGCAAGAACATATACTTCCTCTCCAACCGCTCACAGCGCAAGAGTGACTACTGCGACATCTGGAGCATGAAATTCCTTCTATAATCACCAACTAACCCAACAACTATGAGACAACGCATCATTTACATTGCACTGCTGCTCCTGCTGGCAGCAGGAACAGCCAACGCCCAGCGCTATGGCCGTGCTAACTGGTGGAACACACCGCCCGAGAAGTGGCAGTTCTTTGCCGGTGCCGACGTGGCTTTCCCCGAGACAGGGATGAAGAACCTGGCCTACGGCATCAACGTGGGCTACGTCAAGAACTTCGGCGGCTACGCCCACATCCTGTTCAACGGAAGTCCGAAGGTCAAGGAGAATAAATCTTGGGTTACCTCCACCTACGACATGGCACGCAATTACTTCATGACAAACAAGTATGCCCACACCTATCAGGCCATCATGGCCGGTGGTATGCTGCGTCTGTGGTGCCCTCTCTACCTGCACGTAGGTGCTGGCTATGTCAGAGAACAGATTGCATACCAGCACATGAATGGTGATTGGATGACAATCAGCGAAGCTTCTGAGTACGATTACGACGGATATGATTCTGATGGTATTGGTATCGAAGCAGGTCTCTCACTGCGCATCAACAACATACTCATCAACTCTAACGTCATCCTTGCCTATGGTGGTTTTGTTCCCTCCTTCGGTCTATCCTACTGTTTCTAATACCTAAACATTACAAATATGAAAAGACATTTCTTATACATAGGAATACTTCTAACAATCTTTCTGCTTCCAACAGGATGTCTTGAAGTTGAAGAGTTAGAAGACGGACTGAATAGCACAGAGGTTGTCACCCCGGAAGTCAGTAACGTCAGTTACTACTGGGCAACTATCAACCCCAAGAGCTATTATGGAGGGGGGGACTACAAAATAGTCGTCAGCAAAAACGCTGACCTCAGCGACCCTATCTACGATAACAACTATTATAATAGCGGCAGCATCGAATTGAAGAATCTGAAGAGTGGCACCACTTACTACTATCAAGCCGCCTTGGTTGACCCGAAGGGGTATGAGAAGAAGGGCGACATCAAGCAGTTCACCACCCTGCCAACTATCCGTATCGAGGCCGAATGCGTTCGCGAAACCCCGACAAGCGGCATGTATGTCTACATTAAAATCTATGACTTCACAGTCCCATCTACTGACAACGGCTATAAATACTCTACTGACATCGGCTGCAAGTTCAAGAGATACCAGCCCACAAGTCCCTACATGAATGCGCCAGCATACTACGACCTCTCGTGGCACTTCACCTCAACGCAGTTCAACACCAATAACGACAACCCGTGGACACTCACCATGTACATCCCCTACAGTGACTGGTCGTACAACGACTTCTACTTCCAGCCGTACATCTACAACAATGCTACGCAACACACGGACTACGGTGATATGGAGCACTACACGTACCAGTAGCCATTGGGAGAAGAAACATGACTACGGCGTCACAAATGACGTCACGAACAAAGGAAAAGGGAAAAACTTTCTCTTTTCCTTTGTTTTTTACACGCTTATTCGTACCTTTGCACTCGCTTAACCGCCGTGCTTTGCACGGCAAAAGCAACAAAGCGCGCCCTGATAGTTAAATGGATATAACAAGGCTCTCCTAAAGCTTAGTTCCGAG